>NZ_JACAXC010000029.1:0-39018 GCF_013391535.1 Acinetobacter sp. SwsAc4 | reverse complement strand
GTCATGAGAAAGCCCATATAAATGGGTAATGTACAAGTTGCTGTAGAAGCATGTTTAGTTCGTCTGATCACAGATACTTTATAAACTATTTTAATACTTTTTTGAATCCGTCAATGCGTAAGTCCTAATCTTTTAAATATTCATTTAAATAGCTAAATACTTTATCGAACTCAACTTGAGTATAATTTTCTAGAAATACCAACTTCGTACCCTGCTTGGTTTCTATCGCATTAAACGTTTTTAACAAAAATGGCAGCATGGCAGAGCTTTCTGAGAAATGAATCCACTGTAGATAATCGACATAGGTAGGTTCATCCATATCTGGTGCTAAATGCGGCGCAAGTTGCTGAATTAATAACTCAACGATTGCGCCTGACTCTGCAATAACTTTGCCATCCCATTCCAATACTGGAGATTTCCCTAAAGGATGGATGGTTTTTAAAGAGTCAGGGGCCAAATGCGTGCGTGAGTCACGATAATAGCATTTCAGCTCATAGGGCTGCTTGATTTCTTCAAGTAACCACAAGATACGAAAAGAACGTGATTGATCTAAATGATGTAGTGTAATCATGATAATTCCTATTTTTTAAATCTTTACAACGACTTTGCCAAAGTTTTCGCCTTTCAACATACCATTGAAAGCATTGATCGTGTTATCTAAACCTTGCACCATATGCTCTTTATATTTGATTTTTCCGTCTTTCAACCATTCAGACATTTGCTGATAGAATTCCGGATACTGACTGCCATAATCATCAAAAATAATAAAGCCTTGCATGCGAATACGCTTTTTTAAAAGGGTGGAAATAAAGCCCGGTAAACGGTCTAGCCCTTGTGCTTGCTCGGTAGCGTTATACTGGGAAACCACACCACACACCGGTACACGTGCCGCAGAGTTAAGCAATGGCCATACCGCATCAAACACTTTACCCCCTACATTCTCATAATAAATATCAATACCGTTGGGAACTGCTTGTTGTAATTGTTCTGCAAAATTTTCATCATGATGATTGATACAAGCATCGAAGCCGAGTTCTTCTACTGCATAATGGCATTTTTCAGCCCCACCTGCGACGCCAACCACGCGACAACCTTTAAGTTTGCCAATTTGTCCAACCGTAGCACCAACAGGTCCCGTTGCAGCTGCAACGACTAAAGTTTCACCGGCTTTAGGCTGACCAATGTCCAACAACCCCATATAAGCAGTAAAGCCAGGCATCCCCAAAATACCCAATGCCCAAGATGGATGTTCGGGTTGCATACCTAAGCTTTGACAGGCAGTCCCATCAGAAATTGCGTAGCCCTGCCAGCCATTTCCTGAAAGAACCCACTCGCCTTCTTTGAATTTTGGGTTTTTAGAGGCCACCACTTGACTGACTGTTCCACCGACCATCACTTCACCAATTTCAACCGGTGCTGCATATGAAGGAGCATCACTCATACGACCACGCATATAAGGATCGAGTGACAAATAAATGGTTTTTAACAATATCTCGCCTTGTTTAAGTTCATTGAGTTCAACTTGTTCAATACGAAAATCGCTGTGTTTTGGCTCACCCACTGGCCGTTTAGCTAAAACGATGCGTTGATTAATAACTGTTTTCACACATATAACTCCATGTTTTATTTAGAAGTATTTCTCTTCACAATCAAAAATTATGATTAAAATTTCTTTACACCCATTGTAGATGAGTTATAATAAAAAACAATACGACTGGTCTATTTTTTACAATAGAGTAAATAATTAATATGAAGCCTACTCCTATTAAAAAGTCTGAAGCGAAGCGCTTACACATTCTTAACACCAGTTCAGACCTGATTTTGCATAAAGGTTTTACTGGCGTAGGATTACAGGAAATTTTACAGAGCTGTGAGATCCCTAAAGGCTCGTTTTATCATTATTTCCAATCCAAGGAAGCTTTCGGATGTGAATTGGTACAGCATTATGTGGATAATTACCAAGTCCGTTTAAATGATGTATGGCGTAGCGATAAATCCCCTTATCAAAAGCTGATTGAGTATTTTAATTTATGGATAGAAGATCCTGAAACACAGTGTGGTTGGGCGGATAGCTGTTTAATTGTGAAACTTGCCGCAGAAGTTGCCGATCTATCCGAAGATATGCGCTCCATTATGTCCGCTGGCGTTGATGATGTAATCCAACGTATTGCTGGTTTAATTGATTTGGGAAAACAGGATCAGTCTATCCAAGCAGATACTGAGGCCTCGACGTTGGCACAAGTACTTTACCAAATGTGGTTAGGTGCAGCATTACTGAGTAAGTTGCAAAAAGATAAAACACCATTACATCAAGCTCTGAGAGCAACTAAATTTCTATTAAAAAGTGAAGATTCATAAAAATTAAAGGGGCTTAGGAAGTTAAACATATTACAAAGTATGGTAACTTCCTAAGCCCCTAAAAAAATAACCTTCCTTCCTGTATATAGAAAAAGAAAGGAAGGAAGGAAAGCTATTCACTCAGGCCCTACACCATTAAGTGAGGGTTATTTTTCTTATTGCGCCAGTTGCACAGTGTCAGAAGTTTATTCACTGCTAAACACCACAACAGACACTCGCTACTCTTTATTTCAACAATTGAAGTAATGCTGTAGCGGTTGCAGCAGAAGAGGCTGGATTTTGTCCAGTAACCAGCAAGCCATCTACTTGAACATATACTTGCCAATCATCTACTTTAGAATAATGACCGCCGTTTTCTTTAAGCATGTCTTCGACTAAAAATGGTACAATTTCAGTCAAACCTACAGCAGCCTCCTCAGTATTGGTGAAACCCGTCACTAATTTACCGCTCACTAAAGGCGCTCCATTACTCGCTTTCACATGACGAAGAACACCTGGGGCGTGACACACTGCTGCAACAGGTTTGCCAGACTGAATCGCCTGTTCAATCAGAGAAATTGAAATCGGATCTTCTGCTAAATCCCACAATGGGCCATGCCCGCCTGGATAAAACACTGCATCATAATCAGCGACAGAGATTTCGCTAAGTTTATGCGTCTGTGCCAATGCTTGCATTGCAGTTGGATCAGCTTCAAAACGATGAGTGGTTTCAGTTTGCGCATCGGCCAAATTACTTTTCGGATCTAGTGGTGGCTGCCCACCTTGAGGTGACGCCAGCGTAACTTCAGCACCAGAGTCAATAAAGGTGTAATACGGTGCAGCAAGTTCTTCTAGCCAGAAACCTGTTTTCTTACCAGTATTGCCAAGTTGATCATGTGAGGTTAAAACGATTAAAATTTTCATGTTATTTCTCCGATAATTTTCAGGATTGAGGAGCATTGTTGCATGATCACTTGTCGTGTAGCGTGACCATGACAGATACGCTTATTTAGATGCTCGCCTCGAGAATTTGGCGACTGATCTCTAATGAAACATTTTTATGTTCGCCTAGCTGTGTAAGATTGTGTGATTTAAGTTGTGTAATGATGATCTCAATATCTGTCTCCCCCAGTCCATAATCGCTAAGACGGGTCGGCAATCCAAGTTGCTCAAAGAAGGCTCGAGTACGAGCAATAACAGTATCAATACGTTGTTCTTCATCACCTTCGACAATCTGCCAGACACGAGCTGCATACTGTAGTAATTTTTCTCGCTTCTCTTGACGACGCACTTGTAGATTGGCAGGCAACACAATGGCCAAGGTACGAGCATGATCAATACCATGTAAAGCCGTGAGCTCATGGCCAATCAAATGGGTTGACCAATCTTGTGGTACACCAGCTCCAATTAGCCCATTCAGTGCCATGCTAGCAGCCCACATCAAATTCGCACGCGTGTCATAATCTGCTGAATCTTCCAAGATTTTCGGTCCAATCTCAATCAGAGTTTGCAATAGACCTTCGGCAAAACGATCTTGTACTTGTGCATTGACAGGGTAAGTTAAGTACTGTTCCATGACATGAACAAATGCATCGACCACGCCATTTGCTAACTGGCGCTTCGGCAAGCTAAAAGTTTTATTCGGATCCAGTACGGAAAATTGCGGAAAAACATAGGGGCTGCTAAATGAAAATTTGGCTTGGGTCGATTTTCTGGTGACCACCCCACCGCTATTCATTTCTGAACCAGTTGCCGGAAGGGTAAGTACACTCGCAAAAGGCAAAGCTTGAGTAATTTTAGTACCATGGGTTTCTAAAATCTCCCATGCATCCCCTGTATAATTTACTGCTGCTGCAATAAATTTAGTACCATCAATTACCGATCCACCACCGACAGCCATCAAGAAATCAATCTTTTGTTCTCGAATCAGCTCTACAGCTTTCATGAGGGTTTCATAACTCGGATTCGGCTCAATTCCGCCAAATTCATGAATTTCTCTTGCACCTAATGCTTCACGCACCTCAGCTAAAGTACCATTCTTACGTGCACTTTCACCGCCAAACAACATTAATACTTTTGCTTCTGTAGGTACATAGTCATTGATTTTAGCTATTGTATCGCCACCAAAAATAATGCGGGTCGGATTATAAAAGTTAAAATTCAGCATATTTTTATCCTAGGATGATCAGTTAATTGATTTGAAAAACCACCGTTATTCATCAAATAAACTTTAAAAAATTGGACAACACTGCGGCTTTGACTGCACCATGTGCTAACTATACACAAAAATAGACCAGTCGTCTATTTTTTTAAAATTATTTCAGCTTGGCGACTTTAGTGATGGTTAAACACATTCAGGCTTGTTCTATACCACTTTTATTATTGATGTATTTTCACGAGCGATTGTTGGATGGAAGGTATCAACACGTATGACTACTGACATGGTCGTGAACGCACTGGCTAAAACAGTGAATGGCTCATACAAAATAGCGATGATTAAATATTTTAAAAGCAGATTGACACGGTTTAGCAGAGGTACAAATGTGACAGTAAATTAGATAGATTGGTTCAATATAAAGCATGTAAATAGTTATATTCGTTTATTTACCCTGTTTTGGATATTGACCCAAGTAAATGGTGAGATTAAGCCATTAAATAAAGTAGCCCAACTTGAATAAAAAGCCTCTGACAAACCTCACAGGGTTGAAGTGCTGCCTTTCATTCAAAATTTCAGGCAGCACACTCATACATTTAAGCGTCGGTTTAAGCTGGTAGTTTACTCGCCAAAACATCTACTTTTTCAATTGACGGTGGCTCTGAAAATAGCTCTTCGGCCTGAGCCATCAACGCAGCTGCAACCTTGCCAGATAAATGTGCTTGGCGACCTTCCTCATCAGGGAATGCATCAAAAATACCAAATGTTGTAGGTCCAAGACGTAGGCCAAACCAGGCAACTGTCGCAGGTTCTTCCATGACAATTGGTAAACCGCCTTTAAGGAAAGCTTCCACTTCGTCTTCTTTACCTGGTTTAGCTTCAAGACGGACATATAAAGCTGTTTTAAGCATGACTAAAACTCCACAATTGATTAGAATTAAAACGATTCTGATATTGCTAATGTATGCATGTCAGAAAGTTTTGTTGTACAAAGGTTAAAACAATTTTCCATAGCAGAGCCAAAATTTAGATGTGCATTTCGACATAATGCTATGAATTTATTCAAGTTAATATCATTAACATTTGAATCAGTACAATTAAGATATGAGATGATTAAATTCAATCTTAGTTATATAAGGATCAATTGACTCTACCTTATATTTATAAGCTGACCTCTTCATTTGGAAGTTATATTGCTCAAGAAGCATTTAAGAACAACATTGTACATCCTCATATCAAAGTTATTTAGCTAGGAATTTACTGTGAAACTCTATATGTTTCTCTATAAAGCTCGCAATGAAGTAATAGCTATGGTCATACCCTTCTCTTAGGTTAAGTGTAAGAGGATATTGTTGTTCCAAACAAATATTACTAAGAAGCTTAGGTCTTAACTGTTCTTCAAGAAAATCATCAGCTGTTCCCTGATCGACTAAAATAGGTAAATGAACTTCAGCGTTTTTGATTAATTCAATCGCATCATAGCTTTTCCATAAAGTTTCGGTTTCACCTAGGTAGTGTGTGAAAGCCTTTTTCCCCCAAGGTACTTGGCTAGGTGCAACAATCGGTGCAAAAGCAGAAATACTTTTATACAGCTCAGGATTTTTTAACCCAATGACTAATGCACCATGACCACCCATGCTATGCCCCATAATACTTTGGACTTGATTGGTCGGAAAATTTAGGTCAATCAGATTTCTGAGCTCCTCCACAATATAATCATACATTTTGAAATGCTGTGACCAGGGTGCTTGTGTTGCATTCACATAGAATCCTGCGCCTTGGCCTAAATCATAATCTGCATGATCTGGTACATCCTCTCCACGTGGGCTGGTATCTGGTGCAACAATAATGACTTTATGTTCAGCCGCATACTTTTGTGCTCCGGCTTTAGTAATAAAGTTCTGTTCGTTGCAAGTCAGCCCTGATAACCAATATAAAACTGGCAACCGTTCATCTTTGTCATGAGGTGGCAGATATATTGAGAATTTCATTGAACAGTTTAATGCTGTTGACTGATGGCGATACACTTCTTGCGATCCACCAAAAGAAGCATGTTTCTCAATTATTTCCATAATCAATTACCTATGTTGAGCAAGACTTCATGAGAAATCAAGTAAACAAAGAGTCTTACATTCTCCACAGAGAATAGTGATAAAGATTTAAAATGTAGGCAGGTTTATTGAACCTATACACGATGCCTACACAGATAAATCTGTTTTACAGATGATGTACCGTTTTAGAGGATTCCATGCATGTCATTCATGATGCACATGCATGGAAAACTATAAGGTCTGACGGAATTATTCGTAATGAATTACAGTACGAATTGACTTACCTTCATGCATTAGATCAAAGGCTTCATTGATCTGATCCAAGCCCATCGTATGTGTCACAAATGGTTCTAATTGAATTTTACCTTTCATGGCATCTTCAACCATTCCTGGAAGTTGCGTACGACCTTTTACGCCACCAAAGGCAGAACCTAGCCATTTACGACCAGTAACCAGTTGGAATGGACGAGTAGAGATTTCTTGACCTGCGCCAGCTACACCAATAATTACGGATTGTCCCCAGCCACGGTGTGCACTTTCAAGGGCTGCACGCATCACATTCACGTTACCAATACATTCAAATGAATGATCTACACCCCAACCAGTCATTTCGACAATGACTTGCTGGATTGGTTTATCGTAGTCTTTAGGGTTTAAGAAATCCGTTGCACCAAATTCTTTTGCCAGCGCAAATTTATCTGGATTCATGTCAACCACAATAATACGCCCTGCTTTAGCTTGACGTGCGGCTTGTACGACTGCCAGACCAATACCACCTAAACCAAAGACCGCAACACTATCACCTTCTTGTACTTTAGCCGTGTTATGTACTGCACCGATACCCGTTGTTACCCCACAACCCAGTAAGCAGACATGTTCGTGATTGGCTTCAGGATTGATTTTAGCCAATGATACTTCTGCCACTACCGTATATTCACTGAACGTTGAGCAGCCCATATAGTGGTAAATCGGTTGACCATTGTAAGAAAAACGAGTGGTGCCATCTGGCATTACGCCTCTACCTTGAGTTTCGCGAACGGAAATACACAAGTTCGATTTTCCAGATTTACAGAATAGGCACTCGCCACATTCAGCGGTGTAAAGTGGAATTACATGATCACCTGGTTTGACGCTAGTCACGCCTTCACCCACCTCAACGACAACACCAGCACCTTCATGCCCGAGAATAGCCGGAAAAACGCCTTCAGGATCATCGCCAGACAAAGTAAATGCGTCTGTATGACACACACCAGTATGGGAGATCTTGATTAATACTTCACCCTTCTTCGGTGGTGCAACATCAACTTCAACAATTTGAAGAGGTTGACCAGGACCAAACGCAACAGCAGCACGTGACTTCATGGAATAACTCCTTATACAGCTCTATTTTAAATATGATTTTAGAATCTTGGCGATTTCAGCCAGTTCTTCTTTTCGTTGTTGTTCTGTGGTTTCACCTGATACTAAAGTGTCCTTTAAATGAACCTCCAGCATTTCATTCATTAAACCATTAATAGCACCACGCACAGAGCATATTTGTTGCAGAATTGCACCACATTCCACATTGTCTTCTAACGCTTTTTCAATCGCTTGCGTCTGACCTTTGATCCTTCTGACGCGTAGAAGAATCTTTTTTTTGTCTTCAACCTGATTAGGCATCAGACCTCCTTATTTGCTAGCTTTTATACTATAGTACCCCATAGTATAAAAAAAGCAATATTTTTTATAAATCGAAAATCAAAAAGATCTTTAGCGTAAATTTTCTATCCCTGTTTTTAGTTTTTTTAAATTAACATCATAGAGCTTATGCGAAAGTCACAAAAAAAATGGGGCTTTTAGCTCCCATTTTTATTTTGGCTCATGTTCTTTGTAATGCTGGGACCTTTTAGAATTATGTTTCCAACTTTTAGCCACTTTGTAGATATTTTGAACATTTCAAGCCTTGAAAATACTACAGACAGTTTAGATTAAACTGCCTTTACAGACTGTACTAGAATATTTTTAGTGAGCAGATGATATTTATTATTCATTATTTAGGAATTATAAAATCCTATAAATATCATTTATTGGATTATTTGACTTTGGTACTGTGCATATCATCCCCCAGTTAAGAATAAGGAACAACTATGAATAAGATGATGAATGCTCTTATCCTAGAAAATTTTGGTGATCATGAATTTAAACGTGTAGAACTCCCTATACCTCAACCTGAGGCTGGGCAAGTTCTAGTACGTATTCATGCGAGTGGTGTAAACCCTATTGATTATAAAATTCGTCTTGGTGAAGCACCATATGCTATGCCAGAGCTTCCTGCCGTGTTGGGAACAGATATGGCTGGGGTTGTCACTGCTGTTGGTGAAGGTGTCACCGACTTCAACGTCGGAGATGAAGTTTACGGTCTGATTGGTGGCGTTCGTGGTCTTCAAGGATCTTTAGCAGAATATGTTGTAGCAGATGCTGATCTGATCGCATTAAAGCCACGCAATATCTCTATGCGCGAGGCAGCAGTACTACCATTGACGTTCCTCACCGCTTGGGAAGGTTTAGTGGATAATGCGAAAGTCCAACCAGGGCAAACTGTACTGGTTCAAGGTGGTGCTGGTGGCGTTGGTTATATGGTGGTTCAGCTTGCAAAAGCACTTGATGCAAATGTTTGGGCGACTGGTCGTACAGCTGATCAATCACTGATTTCAGAACTCGGTGCAACACCTCTCGATTACACAACAGCATCTTCCGATGACATTATTGCTGCAAGCCCTGAGGGTCAAGGTTTTAACATTGTTTACGACACTGTGGGTGGTCCAGTACTCGATGCTTCACTTTCCATGACAACTCACTATGGCCACATTACCAGCTGTGCTGCATTTGGTAATCATAATTTAGCGAGTTCATCTCTACGGTGTGCCACACTGTCTGGCGTATTCGTCCTAATGCCGATGTTAACAGGCAATCGTCGTGCTCATCATGGTGATATCCTTAAGATCGCGACTCGTCTCGTTGAGGAAGGTAAACTGCGTCCTATTGTTGATCCTCGTCATTTTACTCTAGACCAAGCGATTGAGGCTCATGATGCTGTTCAAGATCGCTCTGCCAATATTAAGGTCGTGATTGATGTCATTTAACGCACTTCAGGCCAAGACTTGGCGCTTCAATAGTATTGGAGATACAGATGTTCTGACATTAGAAACACTTCCTGTTGCTTTACCAGCAGCAGGAGAAGTTCTAATCCAGATGAAAACGATCGGACTCAACCGGGCTGATGTAATGTTTCGGCGTGGTACTTATATTCAAAAGGCAGTATTCCCTTCTCGTCTGGGATATGAGGGAGCAGGCATAGTTCTTGCGATAGGTGAAGGTGTACGCCAATTTTCTCCAGGAGATGCAGTATCAATTCTTCCGACTGACAATCTAGCTAAATATGGGACATATGCGGACAAGCTTCTGATTCCAGAAAATTTTTTAGTTCACAAACCCGATAGTTTAAGCTGGCAAGAAGCTTCTTCAATCTGGATGCAGTATTTGACGGCTTGGGGTGGTGTAATCCATGCTGGTGGACTTTCGAAAGGAAAAACGATCTTGATCACAGCAGCTTCAAGTAGCGTAGGACTAGCTGCGATACAGATAGCTGAAGCAGCGGGTGCTAAGGTCATTGCAAGTACACAGACGATAGAGAAAAAGCAACGTTTACTGGATCTCGGTGTTAAAAATGTTATAGCCACTGAAGATGAACCAGATTTGTATGAGGCGCTTGTTTTACGTTTAGGTGGAGAACATCTTGATGTCGCCTTCGATGCTGTAGGAGGGCCACATATTGAACAGATTGCAAAAGCGATGTCTGTAGGAGGAACTATGGTTATGCATGGTGCACTTAGCCCTGAGATCACACCATTTCCCCTTAAAGTTGCATTACGCAAGAGCTTAACCATGCGAGGTTTTTTGTTCCTTGAGGTTCTCCATGACCCTGTTTTAAGGGAGCAAGCCAGACGATTTATTCTTAGCAGTATAGGTGCAGGATATCTTCGTCCAGTGATCGACTGTTGCTTTAACTTTGAGGACATGCATGACGCTCAGCGCTATCTTGAATCAAATCAGCAAATAGGAAAAATTGTAGTTACTCTAGATACATGATGGTCTTATCTGATTCAGGTTTCTATATGGCCCAGCACTTCCACTAAGTAATCAAACAATGCTCGGATTCGCAAAGGTGTCGGGCCCCGCTGTGGACGATATAAATACAGGCGCCAAACAGGAGAGGTTTCCTCATGAAGTATCTGAATGAGCTTACCACTCCTAAGCCACGGCAAAACTAGAAATCCAGGCATGTGTCCGAATCCAACGCCAGCGAGAATAGCTTGAAATTCAGCTTCTAGATCATCTGTAATAAAACGGGGCTTTGATGGCGTGAAGCTTCGACTTTCGGTGAATGTCCATGGCCAGTAACGCCCTGTTTTATGATCGACTAGTGCTGTTAGAGGGTATTTATCTAGGTCAATAATTTTTTTAGGCATTCCTACCTTATCAATTAACTCTGGCGTACCCACAGAATAAAAGTTCACTTTCGCTAATTCCCTTGCCACATATCGATTGTCCGGCAAAAATCCAAATCTGATCCCGATATCTATCCGCTCATCGATCACATCCGAGTGTGAATCTGTGAGCACACAATCCACGACAATATCTGGATAACGTGTGGCAAATTCTGCTAGTGCAGGTATTACCAATTTACGCCCTAAGACAGACGACACAGTAAGACGGACAGTCCCACGCATTTCATCTCGTTTTTCCTTGGTGTCTTTTACAAGCAAAGCATCGATCGATTCCACCGCAAGACGTGCTTGCTTTGCCAGACGCTCACCATCAGCGGTAATTTTAATTTGTCGCGTACTTCTGTAAATTGGTTAATATTGAGCAGGTTGAACGTGGACTCGCATGCCAATGCACTTGCTTTGAATGTGGTGAAGCTGTGATCGCTCGTAAAGGGGAAATTAAAGAACATCATTTTGCCCACGCAAGCAATAAAGAAAGCTGTACGATTAACCCTGAATCTGTACTCCATAAATATGCCAAAGAAGTTATTCTTGAATCTATGGGACTTATGCTTCCTGCCCTACCTGATTCAGATAGTGAAGCTGCATGGTGGACCTTCGAAAAATTATTACCTGAATTTTCTCTCGGTTTAATTCGCCCTGACCTTATTGGTTATTTTGATGGCGAACCTATTTTAATTGAGATCGCAGTCACTCATTTTATTGATGCTGAAAAACTAAAACGCATTGAGGCATTTAAATCAAAATGTATTGAAATCGATTTATCACCACTTCTTAACAGTGATATTGCAATTCCAAGTACAGAAGCCACACAGCAAATCCTCGAGAACCTGGACAATAGAAAATGGATTTACCCATTTCCTCAAAAACAATCCACTGGGCAACAAATAACATCTACTTCCTACAAAGTCACAACCACTCTACCCGTAACGTCTGAACTACAGAACACCAGTCCGAATTGGCAGGACTATAAATTTAAAGTGAAAGGGATGCATCTTAATGTTCGCCATTTTGCGAGTGGTATGGTTTCAGTGAATAGCGCATATAACCCTGAAATCATTGCAATGCTCAAAGAATGGAAACGTGAAGGGATTGGCTCCTATAATCCTAAATATAAATCTTGGAACTATTGGCTACCATTTTCGGAACAGGTTTTACAAAGACTAAAAGAACTTAATGAATAAAACTACATTACCCATAAATACTTGCCTATTTCTGCCAAACGAAAAATACCTAAACTGGGACTGATCTAGCTAAAAAGTAGATTTTAGTCACAAATATGTGACTGACCTCACAAGATAAAAGACTAAATAATTTTGAAGTTTTTTGGATCATCTACATTGAAAGGTACTACACGTAGTTTTGCACTAGAGGGAAGCCTAAACTTAAAGTCATCCAATGGCTGCGTGAACTTGTCCTTCCGATATGGATAGACAAGTACAACATCACTGTCATGCTTGAGGTAATAGTGGCTATAAGCAAACATTTGCTGAATATCACTATCTTTCAAACCATAACGCCCAGCTCGATCACTTTGATCAATCAACTTCCACTTGGTATCCATCACAATCGGTTTTGCATTCAGACATTCAATGAAAATATCAGGCTTAAGCTTAAAAATACGACGTTCTTGATGCTGACAAATATGCTCCGTCGCATACTGTGTCTTCACAGTATATTCAGGTAAGTTACGGCGTAGATGATAAGCAACATAGTGCTCAAATAGCTTCTCCATTGGGAAGAGTAAACTCATGCCACGCCACTCCCCCTGAGTAGATACAGGCATATATTCACCTAAGATTAACTCCGTCCAAGGTTTAATCTCAGCATACAAAGCGAGTAAACGTCCTGACTGCCATTGTCTAAAATCCTGCTTAATCTTTTGGCTTCGAGGGATCTCATTGGTCATGAGTCTCAGCTCTTGCGCCAATTTCCAATTACTTGCGTCTTTGCTCTTTTTACACACCACTTCTAAGGCTGTACGTATCAATCTATTTTCAGGTCGATTCACCTCATAAACATCATGCTCAATCGGAAAGATATGTTTCTTTGTAAGTGGCTGACGCATATATTTCACATGCTGTAATTGTCCACGTAAAAAATTTTGTTCCTCTTGCACACGGTTATAATCAAAACGTAAACCACGTTGTACCAAACGCTCAAACGACGCAAGGAACTGCGTCATAATCCATTCATGCAAAGGTTGTTTAAAGCGGTTTAAATTGGCACTTCCTGCTTCTCTATATGGTAAATGTAGTGAAACACTCAGCATTTTCTGAAGCAGTTTACGTTCTTGCTGAATAATATCTTGATCATCAGTGCCATTAAGCTCCACATGTTTAGGGAGGATTTCAATCCGTGTACCACATGGGGTTTCTATCACTCCCACATATTGATCAAGCTTAAGCTTTTTTCGCCCTGCCAACTCAAATACTTTCGCACCGTGCTTTGAAAATGATGCTGAGAGCCCACATAGATGCTCAAATGCTTTCCCAGATATATAAGCATGGTCTAAAGTTGGATCAGGACAGCCTTCATAAGCAATGCTAATGAAGGCATATTCTCGGACGGTAAAATCAGGCATCACGATCCCCAATTAGTGCTTAATAATCTTAGTAAAGCTCTCTATTGAATTAAATACATCATCGACGACTTCCCATGTTTTCTGCTCCTCAAAATAGCTCTCCGATTCATGTGCTACATTTGGGAATAATACTGATTTATCTATACCATTCGATCGCAGCATGCCATTTGCATTGAGCACCATATTGATCTTAGACCAATCATCAAAGAAATACTCTTGAAGCTGAGGAATGATTTTTTGCTTAAATATTTGCGCTAAGTTAGTAAGAGATGGATCTTTCTGCAAAGTCATAAAGTTGGCATGCCCAATACAGTGATCTCGGTCTAATAACACCTCAATACGCTGATTGATGACTTCTAATAACTTTCTAATATCCAAACCCATAACCTCAACGCCAGTTAGAAACTCAGGCTTTGGTGGCATTTCGATAAAAGTAAAGCGACGGCGCAAGGCAATATCTAAACCTGTTAAAGATCTGTCAGACGAATTCATGGTACCAATAATGTAAACATTATCAGGTACAGAGAAGTCATCTTTAGAATATGGAAGTGTCACCGACAATGCATCGTCTGCGCCTTGGCGTTTTGAATCTTCAATTAGCGTAATCAATTCACCAAAGATACGGGAAATGTTACCTCGGTTAATTTCATCAATGATGAGTACATAAGGTTTTACCTTTTCAATAGACTTTGCATATTCAACTTCTGAACGTAATGAATTAGCGATAGCCCATTCATAACTTTTTTGATCAACAATAATGTCACTTTGTGTCTTCAAATAGTTACGAATATGCCTAATAGATAAAGTGATATTACTTCCTGTAGATGTAAGAGCGAATAACGTGCCTGCTGAATTACTTGATACTTTAATTTCCGCACCACGTTTAGTATGAAAAATCATTTCCTCTGTTTTAGCCTGAGTAATGAGTTGATCAATCGCACTATTGATGCTTGCTTCAATCGGTGCTGATACATTATTTTGCTTAGCATCAATTTCTATTTGGGCATCTTCACAAATCTCTTTAAATACGCCTGCTTTTACATCATAGCTTAACTGCCCATTATCATCCGTTTCAGCACGAATCCCTTCCACAAAATCTTCATAACTAAAACTTTGATGGAAAGTGACAAACTTAATTTGACCTTGTTCTTTGTACTGATCAAAACGTAATTTTTGCGCCGTGCGATCTTCTTGTTCTAAAATTTCGAGAGGTTTGTTTTCAATAATGGATAAGGCATGGTTAATCGTATGGTAAGTTTTACCTGTACCCGCTGCACCAAATAAAATACGGTTTAGGGGCTGTTTTATCTGTTCTGATGGATTCATGTTAGTCTCTATTATATCAATAATGTTATAGTTTTCCGGCCAATAACCCACAAAAGGATCTCGATCAGTTTCCATTTTGTTCAAGGACATGCTTTTGAGTTCTTCTAATTTGGAGGCCGTTAATCGAATTGTTCCTAACTCATCTATTGAAAACTCTGATTCATTTTCATTTGGAATATAGAATGTGCCATCTTGATCGAAACCAACAGCAGCCACATAGCTCACTGTACTATTTCGCCCATTGAATTTATTGTTTGTACCGAATCTAACCGGAGGCCGCTCTGAAGGTGCAACCCACCAATCCATAGGTGTTTCATGGATATATCTTGCCAACTCTAGAAAAAGCTTTCGATGCTCAGTATTTTGTTCAATGTGATTAAAATTCGGAACATTTTTAAACTGCTTTAGAATAAATTCATCCGTTAGCTTTTCTTTTCTACTCTCTGATCGTTTTTTATAGAGGTTTTCAAGTTCAGTTAAATCCTGAGTATGGCCTGAAAAGATACAGTCTTGGACATCTTTTCTTTTTATACGGGTGATTGTTTGACGATAAGTATAAAAGTAAATTATTTTTTCAGGTTCAAATTGTTGCTCCCATTCGACTTCTAAGGTGCGTCCATCATTTAAGTTTTTCTTTACGGTACCAATGGCTTTGACTTTCATGCAGCTTACAAGACAACCGTAATTATTAAACGGCATATTATATTTTTGGCCATAAATTGCTTTTATTGCAATTCGATCCCCTGCTTGAATAGCATTTACGCGATCCAGATATTTATCTGTATAGCCATTCTGCCAAATGCCTTTTTCAATAAACTCAGGTGTTTTATCTTCACCATCCCAATCAGCACCAGCAACCCAAAAATTCATCATTTCCCCCATACTCAAAATCTATTTCTTTACGCTTTAATAAATGATTTCACTCGGTTTTAACTTCCGCCCAGTCTTAGCAAGGCTACCCAAGCTTTACTTTCTTTTAATCAAGAATGCTCTCTCATTTTTTTGTATATACGACATAAATACACTTACAACTTCCCTATATTTCAATTTCACACCATCCACATCTACTCAAACTGACAAATAAGTATCTGCATTAAATTATCCGCTATTTTAGCGGTATTAATCATTAAAATTATTCTCTACATATACATAAAAATCATTTCCCACACGATCATATTTAAAGGCCATGGTGTTACGACTCATCCATCGCCTTAAAAGTTTTTCGTAGACATTGGCTTTTTAGTTGAGGTCGTACGAAAGGACCAGAGGTGGTCCCACTTGTTTGAACAACGGCTTTGTTGCACAAATATGTAAGCATCTGATTTAAATAAATTTAATTTTGGATCAAAAAATAATCAAAACTCTTAAAATCATATAGTTATGAAATCTTTGTGCAACAAAGCCAAGAGATATCTACAAAAGCTGAAGCAGATTTCCGTGTTCACTCCAAACTTCAAGACTTCAAGACTTCATTCCAAGCACAGATCAAAACCTAGTAGAACTATACAAAGAAACTGTTTGTTTAAGTTGATTTTATCTGCTTACCATTTGCTTACCAGAATCTAAAAACAAAAAAACCACTTACGATTAGTACACGTAAGTGGTTGATTTATATGGTGGGCCCAGACAGACTTGAACTGTCGACCAACGGATTATGAGTCCGCTGCTCTAACCAACTGAGCTATAGGCCCTAAACTTTAATCATATATTTGATATGAAAAATGCGACTTGATGTTAGTTAAATTTAACTTAAATTACAAGCAGATGATTTTATCAAATTACTAAAATAGTGTTAAAAATCATAAACTGAGCTGATTCTATATGATCTTTACAGCTTGAGTAAAGATGATATTGCACTATTTTGATCATTAATAAGACATCTAAATTTATTTTGATCTGGTCTTGTCGGATATGTGCTTTCCTAAAAAGTCGTATTACACTGCTGCGACTCAAAGCCTATGATGATAAACATGAAAAAATTTTTAGGAAAATCAATCTTTAAGGCAGCAGGCTGGACATATCAAGTTGATCCCGCAATTTTGGAACAGAAACAAGTAATTATTGGATTTAAACATACATCAAATCTAGACACTATTCTTTCACTCGCTTTGTTTGAAATCTTAGAACTTAAAGTTCATACATTGATTAAAAAGGAACTCTTCAAAGGTCCTCTTAAACCTATTTTAGAAAAGCTAGGTGGCATTCCTGTTGATCGTAAAGCAAATAAAGACATAGTGACGCAAATGGTCGACTTATTTAAGCGTAATGAGCGCTTTAATTTAGTCATAGCTCCAGAGGCAACACGCGCAAAAAATGGTGAAGATCGCAAACCAATTCGTACAGGATTTTGGCATATTGCTAAAGCAGCCAACGTACCTATTATTTTGATGTATGCCAATGCACGTACAAAACAAGGTGGGATTTTAGGAAAAATTTATCCTACAGATTTACAAAAAGATTTGGAACAAATCAAAGCTCTTTATGCTGAATACGATATTGACGTAAAGATTAACTAATTTTTGCATTCTTTCTGATCAATCTTTAATACATGATCAGGAATTTAAATTTTGAATGCTTAATGCGGTGGTTTTCAAGAAAACTATCGCTATGCTAATATTCACGCACTTTTTTGAGTTTTAATTTTTTGGAGTTACTTCCATGGCGGGTCATTCTAAATGGGCCAATATTAAGCATCGTAAAGCTAAACAAGATGCAAGTCGCGGTAAAGTTTTTACCAAATATATCCGTGAAATCGTAACCGCTTCCAGATTGGGCGGCCCAGATGCAGCGAGTAACCCTCGTTTACGTGCAGTTGTTGAAAAAGCACTTTCTGTGAATATGACACGTGACACCATCAACCGTGCGATCCAACGTGGTGCTGGTGGCGAAGATAATGATGATTTAAAAGAAGTAACCTATGAAGGTTATGGTGTTGGTGGTGTTGCAGTTATCGTTGAAACCATGACTGATAACTTAAACCGTACTGTCCCAGATGTTCGCCATTGTTTTTCTAAAACCAATGGTAACTTGGGAACCAACGGTTCGGTGGCTTACCTGTTCACAAAACGTGGCGAAATTTCTTTTGAAGATGTTTCTTTAGAAGACAAAATCATGGAAGTCGCTTTAGAAGCGGGTGCTGATGATATCGAGATCGATGAAGATAGTATCTTGGTAATCACCAGTCCAGAGAGCTTTGGTGATGTTCAGGATGCACTTACAGCAGCAGGTCTAAAATCTGATAATGCTGAAGTTGTGATGAGCCCATCAACTAAAGCTGAAATCAATGATATTGATCAAGCCAAACAAATCATGAAAATGATTGATATGCTTGAAGATCTTGATGATGTTCAAAACGTTTATACCAATGTTGAATTCTCTGAAGATGTATTAGCGCAACTTGATGCTTAATTCATTCAGATCAGTAAAAAATGCATCTTTTTAGATGCATTTTTTATAACTTATTTAACAGTTTATAGCAGTTAAATACGTTGTATTCTTTGATCACGAAACTAGAATGTAGCGCAACGACGCTGTCAATTTTACCAATACGGCGTAATAGAATTTCACTATAGTCATCCATATTACGAGCCACCAATTCCAAAATAAAATCGGCGCTCTGCCCTGTCACTAAAAAGGCATTGGTGACTTCAGGAATATCTTCAATTTCTTGTAGAAATTTATCAAAGGTTTCACTGTCATGTTTGCTCAAAGAAACCTGTAAAAGTATATGTAAACTAAAACCGAGCTTATTAAAATTAATTTCTCGTTTGAGCTGTCCCATCACTTGGGATTCAATCAGGTTTTTAATGCGTCGATGCACCGAACTCACCGAAAGATTAATACGCTCTGAAAGCTCATTTAGATTGACATCTTCATGGGTCAAAATTTCAAGAATTTGTTTATCAAAACGATCCAATTCCATTCTACAGTTCTCACTCTGAATTTATGCTTCTATCGGAACTGCTCACTCAGTAATTTTTAAGGGTCAAGGGAAAACATTCGTTTAACTTTTGACGATGCTGCATGGATAACGCAAACATGATTCCGATAAACTTTTGGTTTATCTTTGTCTCAAAGCCGAAACAAGACCTTTTGAGCAACTGTTCAACTCATCTCCCAATAGTGAACAACTCGTTTCGATCCCCATCACACCCTGAAACATAAGATAGCAAAGACTTTTTATAATTATTTCCCTCTTTTTAGTTTTTTTAAAGTAAATTTGGCAATAATTTCTAATATTTTCTATTTATAACGAATTTTCTTTTAATAATTAATTTTATTCACCGATAATTTTTTACTTTATTGACTATTTTGCTCTTTTCTTTCGCATAAAAAAGCCCCGATTATTTTCAATCAGGGCTTTATTCATCAACAAATCTTATAAACCGCGCCAATCAACCCGTGCATTACGTTCAGTCGCATAAATACGCTGTGCATATTGTCCAAGCGGTAAATCTAATAAATAGTCATGATATTCCTTCAATTCACCCGTGAATTGTTCAATATCATCATTTTCCAATTCCCACGGCGTACCCTTAATCACGAGTAACGGCGCAAGAATTGAACAAACTGCTATATCTGCTAAACCTAGACGATCGCCAACCAAATAACGCCCTTGATTATCAATCAAGCGTTGATTGAGGTCGGTAATCAGCTCAGTCATTCTCACTTTAGATTTTGCGACTTTCTGAGGATTTAACTTATAGTTTGAAGAAACTAAACTCTTTAAAATTGGTTTAGAAATTTTTTCAAACTGGCGTAAATAGCCTTGCTCACCCATCATAATTTCGAGTGGATGATCGCCAACAGATAACGCTTGCGCCAATGACCAACGTCGGACATGCACACCCAGCTCACCCGATAATTTATCAATTTCTAAAGCTTGCTCACGTAACTGTTCATCACGTCTCAATAATGCATGTTCAGGATAACTACTATCAAGATATAAAGCGATTTGTGTTGAATCAGCAACCCAGCGTTTATCATCTTTCAACATCGGCAATAGATATTGCCCAGATTTAAGATAGGTAAATGCTCGGTGAAAACCAGGAATTAAATTATGTGCCACATAGTCCAATTCCTTATGATCTAACAACCAGCGAGCTTTTTCACAATAATGAGACAAAGGAAATTGGTATAAAACCCGCATAAACTCTCCAAATTTATTTTTCTACTCGATCAAACCTAAGGTTTGCTCTACTTTAGAAGTAAAAATGAATGATTACAATGTCGTTTTTTTCCTATCTCCTGTAATTTGGGCAAGATCAAGTTTTCATTACAACCATGACCTGACTTTGTCATGGCTTTCATGTAAAATCATCAGCAATTTTTAAATAACACATTTGTGAGTGGTTTCATGGGTTTTAATTGCGGTATTGTTGGTCTGCCAAACGTAGGTAAATCTACATTGTTCAATGCATTAACAAAGGCAGCGATTGCAGCTGAAAACTTTCCGTTTTGTACCATTGAACCGAATACAGGCATTGTCCCTGTTCCAGATCCACGCCTAGATAAACTTACAGCGATTGTTAAACCTCAACGCGTTATTCCAACTACGATGGAATTTGTTGATATCGCAGGTTTAGTTGCTGGTGCATCTAAAGGTGAAGGCTTGGGTAACCAATTCCTTGCCAATATCCGTGAAACAGATGCCATTGCTCATGTAGTTCGTTGTTTTGAAGATGAAAACGTGATTCACGTAAATGGTAAAATTGACCCATTAGATGACATCGCAACCATCAATACTGAACTTGCGCTTGCTGACCTTGATACTGTTGCAAAAGCTTTGTTACGTTTAACTAAAGCGGCAAAAGGTGGCGATAAAGATGCGATTGCCACTAAAGCAGCATTAGAAAAAATTCAACCTTTACTCGATGAAGGCAAACCAGCACGTGCGGCTGACCTTTCGGATGATGAACGTAAAGCGGTACGCGGTTTCGGTTTAATGACGCTTAAACCAACTATGTACATTGCCAACGTGGCAGAAGACGGTTTTGAAAATAACCCACATCTTGATGCAGTAAAAAAACTGGCTGCTGAAGAAAATGCGATTGTTGTTCCCCTTTGCAACCAAATCGAAGCTGAAATTTCATTATTAGAAGATGAAGATCGCGCTGAATTCTTGGAAGCGATGGGTATGGAAGAACCAGGCTTAAACGTGGTGATTCGTGCAGGTTATAGCTTACTTGGCTTACAGACTTACTTCACTGCGGGCGTACAAGAAGTTCGCGCTTGGACGGTTAAAGTCGGTGCGACTGCGCCACAAGCAGCGGGTGTGATTCATACCGACTTCGAAAAAGGCTTTATCCGTGCTGAATGTGTTGCTTATGATGACTTCATTCAATACAACGGTGAAAGCGGTGCCAAAGAAGCAGGTAAATGGCGTTTAGAAGGTAAAACTTATGTCGTACAAGACGGCGATGTATTACACTTCCGTTTTAACGTGTAATTATTTCAACATAAAGACACTATGGAAAGAACATTAGAACGATTATTCGCACATAATCCAATGATACGGCGGTTGTTGATTCTGCTCATCACTGCTGTGCTTGGTATGATTGACTTGGCAACAGGTTATGAGTATTCGTTCTCGGTGTTCTATCTACTGCCTGTTTCAATTGCAGCATGGTACGACCAATATAAGATCACTGTGCTGACCATTATGCTGTCAGGCATGACTTGGTTGATTGCAGACATTCATGCTGGTCATCATTATTCCAATACATTTATCCCTCTTTGGAATGCTTTCGTTCGTTTAGGTTTCTTTTCAATTGTTGCATTTTTGCTGATCAATGTGCGTAAAAACTGGCAGGAAATGAAAAATCTGGCAATGAAAGATCAGCTCACCTCTCTCGATAATAGCCGCGCCTTTGATATTGAATACCGTATTCTGCGAAAGTTGAATTTCCGCAAACAAACGTGTTTTGCAGTTGGCATCATTGACCTTGATGGCTTCAAGGCAGTCAATGACACTCATGGACATCATGGTGGTGATGAGGTTCTGCTCCAGTTTTCACAGGTTCTCAAAAAATCATGTCGTTCTTCAGACATTGTTGCCCGTTTAGGTGGTGATGAATTCGCAATTATTTTATTAGATATTGATGAAACCCAAGCCTATCTTTGTGATCACCACTTGCGAACATTATTTGCAGAAAGTGGCTTAAATCAAAAATATGGCGTTGATTTTAGTATGGGTTTAGCCATTTTATCCGAATTACCAGAAAACCTTGAAGATGCAACCAAGACTGCAGATCAGCTCATGTATCAATCAAAATCTTTAGGTAAATCACAAACCACGATTCAATCATTTATTTGACCCATTGCGTCGGTGTACAAGCTGTGACCTTTTTAAATATTCGAATAAAAAAACTTACATTTTCATAGCCCACTTCATAAGCTATTTGCTGAATCTTCATATCTGTGGTTAATAATAACTTCTTGGCTTTATCAACTCTCACCTGTTGCAAATATTGATTGGGAGAAATCTGCGTCGCCAATTGAAAACGCCGTTTCAAATTCCGCTCACTAAAATTAAATTGCTGGGCCAGATCGGCAATCTTGTTTTCCTCAGCACAATGTTCATCTAGCCAATCTTGTACTTGCAATACGGCTTCATCACAATGATTACGATACATCGGTAATACAGGATTTAGTAATTGCGGTGAGGTCATCAATAAATGGCTTGCACACAATTGTGCAAAATAATCCCCTTTATGCTGTGCAACAATGCCCAGTAAAGCATCAAATGTACCCATTAATGTCCCTGTACTATAGATCGATCCTGCGTATAGATAATTTCGATTTTTAGTAAATGAACAGCTAGGAAATAAACCATTTAGCTCACGAATAAAAGCCCAATGGGTTGCTAACAGGATGTGATCAGCAAGTTTAGTTGCTGCAATAAAATAAACACCCGTTGTAACTGCTAAAATAGCAATCTGCTGTTGTATTAAACGTCTAATCCACAGCACTAAATCATGGCTTTGTAATGTTAATGTTGCTAACTGCTTCCCCTCAAAACTAGGAATAATCACCAAATCATAAATACGATCTAGCATGATATGCCCATTGACATCGATCTGTGTTCCACTTGCACTCTGTTTCGCTAATCCATCGATACTTAGAATTTCAACTTGGTATGTTGCAACCTGCCCCTGTCGCGCTTCCAACAAAGCCACGACATGAAAAAAATCCTTAACCATCATCAGGCTCATTGCCCAACATCCGTCATAAGCAACAATTGCAACTCTTTTCATTTCAATATGGCACGATCAGACTATTTATCGTCATGATTATATCTATATTACACAATGGTTTTTAACTATTCTGATATTCAATTTATACATTTGGATTATCTTGCCATGCGACACTGTGAAACCGTTGAAAAAAACATCTCATCACTTGAAGGCAATCTCTTTGTAAAGATATGGCAGCCACAACAGACTGAGCCAAGTAAACAAATTCCGATTCTATTATTCCATGACTCTTTAGGCTGCGTGCAACTATGGCGAGATTTTCCTGAACAACTTTGCATCGAAACCAATCGCATGATTATTGCCTATGATCGTCACGGCTTTGGACAATCTGATGCAAGCGACACACAACTCTCTACCGATTTTATCCAACAAGAAGCTCTTGTTGCTGCTGAACTTTTAGATCAGCTTGAAATCTCACAAGTGATTGCGCTAGGTCATAGTGTTGGTGGTGGCATGGCGGTCAGCTTTGCAGCACAATATCCATTCAAATGTGTTGCAGTGATTACGGAAGCGGCTCAGGCATATATTGAACAAAAGACCTTAGATGGCGTTTCTGATGCAAAACAGATGTTCCAACAGCCTGAACAATTGCAAAAACTCAAAAAATATCATGCAGAAAAAGCACAATGGGTTTTGGATGCTTGGACCGAAACATGGCTTTCACCTGCATTTCGCAATTGGACTCTGGACAATAACCTCAAAGCATTACAAACAAAATTGCTCGCCATTCATGGTCACAATGATGAATATGGCAGCTTAGCGCAACCTGAACGATTAGCTAAATATACGGATGCAGAATTACATTTGATTGAAGCGTGTGGGCATGTTCCCCATCGAGAAAAACCTCAACTGATTGTTCAAATCATCAAGGAATTTGTTGCACTCTACGCCTAAAATGACATTAAAAATCGGTCATCCCATCTTACTGATTCTTTAATAATTTCTGTAATTGTTTGGTCACATGCACTCTAGCCTTCTTCTGTTTAAAAATCGTCGGGATATGCAACAAAAAGAAAGAGTGGCGATATTTTTTATGATCGCGTAAATCTTCTTTTAAATAGTCATAGAGATCAATCGCCGCTTCACGATGAAATGCCCATAGCACTTGTTGTCTATACATCACCACATAATAAGCATCATTCGGCCAATTCAGTTCATGTTTTTGACGACAATCACAAGATTCACACACCACTCCGCCTTTATTCATTGAAGAGTAAGGCACAGACCATTTTTGTACATCATAAGTCTCAGGTAAATCGCGGATCTGCTGCAAATCAACCGATAAATTAGGATAGTAAAAAGCAGCATTCCAATAACCACCACAACTATCCTGAAAACGCTGATATTCAAAATCTGGATGCTGCTGAAAATAATCGATGTCTTTTTTGAGTTGAATCTTGGCAAATCGAGCAAATTCAAAATTCGCTTTGTGCTGACATGAGGGGCATTTAATGCTTAACTTGTGTGGTAATGACCAATATTCGTAAAGTCCTGTCATTTGCTTTTAAATATAGATCTTGAGTTAAAGACCAATCAGCATAACAAGCAGATGGCACATTTTAAATGATCTATTTATTGCAATAAATAAACCGAAATCTAAATGATCTCGGCTCTTTTAAAATTATCTGGGCTTAAGATGCAGTTTGGACTTTCATATCCATCGCGGCACGTTTGCTTTCAGCTTCTTTCAAAATACGTTGATGTAATGGTTTACGGAAACCTAGTAAGAATACAAACTCAGCTAAAACGAATAATGGACCAATTGCCAGACCAATCAGATCATCAACAAATGCAGGTTTTTTCTTTTCAAAATAATGTCCTACAAACTGAAAGACCCAGCCTACAACAAAAATACCAACACTCGCACCTAACCAACTCCACATGGATAAAGCCGCAACTTTTAAAGCTAAAGGATAAGCCAACACCAATAAGATCAGCATCAAGGCACCAAACAACTTATCAAGTGTAAGATAATAAATACTACTTAAAACAATGAGCAGCATTGCCAATGTCATAGGATAACCTGATATTTCGATCCCTGCTCGTGCGGTTAAACATAAGATAGAGAAAACGATTAAAGGAATGCCTACAAAATGAGTCATAATATTATTTCGATCTAAATGGTAAGCAGCATACTGACTGAGTTGTCGTTCCAAATTTGTCATTGCTCATTCCTCATATTATTTCTGTATGTTATTAATCTATTACAAATCAGCAAATAAAATTGTCATGTAGCTGACAAATGGATTTATATTTTTAAAAGGAAATAGAGTGTTAGATCCCATTCATATACACCATTTACAGCAAAATTCGTGGTTTAGTCATCTTGCAGAGCCTTTCAAGCAGTTCATTTTGGATCATGGTAAGAAACTTATAATTGAAAAAAATGCCGCTGTGTTTAATGCTCAAGATCAATTTGATGGTGTGTATGGTGTTCTCGATGGCTCAATTAGTTTGGGTTACATAGACGTTAACGGTAATGAAGCAATTGCTGCTATCGCTGAACCAATCATGTGGTTTGGCGAGATTTCTCTCATAGACAAACAACCACGCTCTCATGATGCTATTGCATTGAAAAAAAGTGTTGTGCTTCAAATCCCAGCTCAACCTCTGAACGAGTTTTTATCTAAAAATCCCTATTATTGGTATTTCTTTGCCCTACTGACCAGTCAAAAACTTCGCTATGTCTTTTTAGAGCAAATTGCAATTCAAACTCAAACGATCAGTCAGCGTCTTGCTCAACGCTTGTTATTTATATTAGAAGGTTACGGTAACCGCTCATCCATTCAAGATTTAAATATTCAAATCTCACAAGATCAACTTGCTAATATGCTAACAATCTCAAGACAAACCGTTAATCAAGAATTAAATCTATTTGAAAAACAAGGAATCATCCAACTTGGTTTTAAAAAAATTGAGGTGATTGATATTGAAAAGTTAAAGAAAGTCGCTGCTGTCGGTTATCTAAAGCAATAAAGTGTTACGGCGATCGTATGATCTTATTTAGAAAATTAGATCATATATTATGCAATATCCACTTAATCTTAAACATAAATTAAAAGATAAACTCTCGCTATAAAACACTACGCTTCAATTTAAATTATTCACAAAATCATTCTGCTTTGTTGTTAAAAACTCGTCTAAATTAATCATAAGCACTATCGCTTACCTGATTCAGATGACAATTATGAAAAAAGTCGCAACAATTCTAACAGCAGGCTTATTCACCGTATTAAGCGCAAGTGCATTTGCCTGCCCGAAAGGAACTCAATTACAGGGTGGCACAGGACCAAATCATAAAGGTGGCAAATGTGTAGCAACAAATGTTGTAAAAACCAAAAAAGAAACCACGAAAGCAAAAGAGACAATGAAACATGACACCATGAAAATGTCATCGGATACTAAAAAAGCAGCAACAACATCAACCACACAAATCAAGCAGGAAGCCACAAAAACAGGAAAAACGTCATAAACCCAAACGCATGATAGCTTTAACCAGCTGAAGCGAGATTCATCATCTCGCTTTTTTATTTAGGTGAGGTATTGCCTAAAGCTGGATTATCAATTGCATCTTTACACTGTGCCTTGTCTCGTTCGTAGTCAGCTTGCTTTTGTGTTGACGAACTCACATTCTCTTTAACATCTCTTGCCCAAGTATCCAGACTAGTCAATGCTTTACGGCATAGCGCATATTTTCCTTCAGTCACAGAATCCGTCATTTTGACATTAATTCGCCAATCGGTACTGAGTTGTCGTAATGGTTTTCTGACTTTATCCTCAATCTCAGTAGATTGTTTATTGTAGACAATTGGATCAATTTCATTAATGAGCTTCCAAGCAGCTTGTGCGTAACTTGTTGCATCATTATTAAGT
Organism: Acinetobacter sp. SwsAc4; assembly: GCF_013391535.1. Taxonomy (NCBI): domain Bacteria; kingdom Pseudomonadati; phylum Pseudomonadota; class Gammaproteobacteria; order Moraxellales; family Moraxellaceae; genus Acinetobacter; species Acinetobacter sp. SwsAc4. Next base: position 11,890 of record NZ_JACAXC010000029.1, on the reverse strand, counting down.
TTGGGTGCTGCTTTAATTTCCACTTTTTTTTCTGGCTGATTGCTTGAATGATCACATGCAGTCAATAAAAGGCTGCTAAACAACATTATTGTCGCTACATGAGTTTTTGTATTAAACATATCAAATCGCCAATGGAACATTTGCGCATTATGCTAGTCAATTCAGCAACAATACTCAATCGTTGTTACTTATTTATCCCATAGAACAATCTACGTTCTAAAGAATTGATTTAATGCCAATATCATTTAAAGTGGTGAAATAAAAATATCATGTGAATCAAAATTTCTAATCTTAATTTTGGAATAACCTATTTATGTCTCAAATCAAAATTTATGCACTACATCAAACAATTCAACAATTTAGAAGTCAATTGTCAGGTGCTATTCACCAAGCACTGGTCACAAGCCTCGATTATCCTGTAGAAAAAAAATTTCAGCGCTTTATTGCTTTAGCCCCAGAAGATTTTATATATCCAAATGATCGCAGTGAACAATATTTGATTATTGAAATTTCAATGTTTGAAGGGCGAACAACTTCGGCAAAAAAACAATTTATTCAATCAATTTTTTCTAATATTCAGCAGCAATGCGGTATTTCCCCACAAGATATTGAAATTACAATTTTTGAAACCCCAAAATCAAATTGGGGAATCCGTGGTCAAAATGCAGATGAATTACGACTTAACTATCAAGTCAATGTCTAAACAGATCAACACGATGATAAGTCATATTTTTTGTCTAACAAAACCTTGTTTTTTTGTATCAGGCAAGCTTAATTCATCAAAAAGTTCTGCTATGCTTAACCACAAATTACTCAGGATAGGATTACACGCATGAGCGTCACTCTTGGAACTCCACTTCAATCTTCTGCATTTAAGGTTTTACTGTTAGGTTCTGGGGAGCTAGGTAAAGAGGTTGTGATTTCTTTACAACGCTTAGGTGTCGAAGTTCATGCCGCAGATCGTTATGATCATGCACCAGCCATGCAAGTTGCACATTTTTCTTATACATTGAATATGGCTGATCCAACCGAATTAAAACAACTAATTGAAAAAATTCAACCCAATTTGATTGTTCCTGAAATTGAGGCGATTGCGACTGAAGTGCTTGTAGAAATTGAACAAAGCCAAACAGCAACCGTTATTCCTTCAGCTAAAGCAGTCAATCTCACAATGAACCGCGAAGGAATTCGTCGTTTAGCTGCTGAAGAACTCGGTCTACCAACATCCGCTTATCGCTTTGCCAGTACTTTAGAAAGTTTCCGGGCAGCATGTGATGACATCGGTTATCCAAACTTTGTAAAGCCAGTGATGTCATCATCGGGTAAAGGTCAGTCTCGCGTTAAAAGCTTTGATGAAGTTGATGCCGCTTGGGAATATGCGATGCAAGGCGGTCGTGTGAATCAAGGTACCGTGATTATCGAATCACAAATTGATTTTGATTTTGAAATCACCTTATTAACAGTTCGTGCAAAAAATCCTAAGACTGGCGAAATCGAAACCCATTTCTGTGATCCGATTGGACACCGCCAAGATGCGGGTGACTATGTCGAAAGCTGGCAACCTCAACCAATGACTGCTGCTGCCTTACAAGAAGCTAAACGTATCGCACACAAAGCAACAACTGCATTAGGTGGCTGTGGTATCTTTGGTGTAGAGCTATTTATCAAAGGCGATAAAGTTTGGTTCAGCGAAGTTTCCCCTCGCCCACATGATACGGGTCTCGTAACTTTAGCTTCTCAATACCAAAGCGAATTTGAATTGCATGCGCGTGCTATTTTAGGTTTACCTGTTAATACAGCTCGCCATAGTACTGCGGCAAGTGCGGTGATTTATGCAGGTGTAGATGCGAATAACCTCAGCTTTGATGGCTTGAATCTTGCTTTAGCCAATCCGAATACTGACTTACGTTTATTTGGTAAACCTGAAGGTTTTAAACGTCGCCGTATGGGAGTTGCAACAGCACGCGCTGAAACAACAGACCAAGCACGTGAATTAGCGCAACAAGCTGCTGACCAAGTGAGCGTACACACAAACTCTTAACTTAAATTGAGTAGACCCATTTTCATGATCAATACATCTCCTTTGCTGAACTATGTCACCAGTCATCATGATATTAAAGCCATTAATCAATGGCGAACAGATGTAGAAAAGCAATTACAAGAGAGTTATGAAAATGGGCAAGCTATTCGTGAAGTGATTAAGGCTCGTTCCAACTCAATTGATGAGGCCTTAGTCTTTTTATGGAATCATGCTGAATTAAATAAAACTGAATTAGGTTTATTTGCGGTCGGAGGATATGGTCGTCGCGAAATGCTGCCATATTCCGATACTGACATCATGATTTTATCTGAAGATGAAATCAACGAAGAGCAAGAAAAACTGATCTCAACTTTTATTTCATCCTTATGGGATGTTGGTAATTTTAAACCTGGAATTAGCGTTCGTACGATTCAAAACTGTGTTGAACAAGCAGCAAATGATTTAACTGTTGCTTCAACTTTAATCGAGGCACGTTTAATTACAGGCAATGAACAACTGGCTAAATGGCCACGTCGTATTGTCGCCCAGACATGGACAGATAAAACCTTCTATGATGCCAAAATGGCGGAACAGACCAAGCGCTACGCTCAACACAATAATACTGAAAGCAATTTAGAACCAGATATCAAAAATGCACCTGGCGGTATTCGTGATATTAATCAAATTGGTTGGATTGCCAAACGTCACTTCCGTGTCAATCGTATTTATGATTTAGTTCACTTAGGCTTTATTACTGAATTTGAATTAGGCGTACTGGAAGAAGCTGAAAGTTTCTTATGGGAGATTAGAACCCATTTGCATCGTATCGCTAAACGAGATGAAAACCGCTTATTATTTGAATATCAAAGAGATATAGCAGCAAAATTTGGTTATGTTCGTGAAGAAGGTCAACCTGTGAACTTTGCAGTTGAACAATTCATGAAGCGTTATTATCGAACAGCGCAACAAGTTTCAACGCTGAATGAGATGTTACTTGCTTACTTCAATGAATCAGTCATTACCCCTCGTCTGCCTGATTATGAACGCCAAATTATCGACATTAATGAACGCTTTAAAATTGTAGACGGTAAACTCGCTGTTCAGCATCACAAAGTATTTTCTGAAGAACCGAGTGCAATTTTAGAACTATTCTATCTGTTAGCCAATCGACCAGAAATTACAGGCATTCGTGCTCGTACCTTGCGTCTTCTTGTGCTCGCAGCCAAACGAATTGATCAACGTTTCCGTGACAACCCAGAACATCAAGCATTATTCATGTCAATTATTCGCTCACCGCACTTATATGACACGATGGTGGCGATGAAACGTTATGGCGTATTAGGGAACTACATTCCTTCGTTTGGACAGATCACAGGATTAATGCAGTACGATCTGTTCCATATCTACACGGTAGATGCACACACCTTATTATTACTCAGAAACTTAAGTCGCTTTAAAGAACCTGAATTCGCTAAAGAATTCCCTGTGGTGAGTTCAGTATTCCAACGTATTGCGCGTCACGATATTGTCTATATGGCAGCAATTTTCCATGATATTGCGAAAGGTCGTGGCGGCGATCATAGTGAATTAGGGGCATTAGATGCCATCGAGTTCTGTCGCACGCATGGTTTTACTGAACGTGAATGTAAACTTGTAGCATGGTTGATTAACAATCATCTACTCATGTCTCTTACTGCACAGAAGAAAGATATTTCTGATCCAGATGAAGTGAAAGAGTTTGCCGAAAAAGTCGGTGATATGGAACATTTAGACTATCTATACACTTTAACGGTCGCTGATATTAATGCCACGAATCCTAAACTTTGGAATACATGGCGTGCTTCCCTTATGCGCCAGTTGTATACCTATGCGCGAGATGTGATTCGTTCAGGCTTAGGTCGTCCTGTTGACTATCAAATGTTGATTGAAGACACCAAATTTGCTGCCAGTGAATTATTGGTCAATAACTTCTCTCTCGCCGAAGTCGAAAAAGTTTGGCAAGAACTTGGTGATGAATACTTTGTAAAAGAATCTGCAAATGAAATCGCTTGGCATACTCAAGCCATATTACAGCACGGCGATAACCCTGCTCCGTTGGTATTGTTACGTGCTCACCGCAATGCTGCACAAGATGCAGTACAAATTTTTATTTATACCCGTGATCAACCAAACCTATTTGCCACAACCGTAGCCGTACTAGATCGTATGAACCTTGATGTTCAAGATGCCCGAATTATTACGGCAAGTACTGCTTTTAGTTTAGACACATATTTAGTCTTAGATCGTTTTGGTACCTTACTGACTGACCCAGAACGGGAACGAAAAGTGAAATTGGCATTGGTTGAAGCACTCAGCCATCCTGACCAATACCCTGGTATCATGCAACGTCGTATACCAAGACATTTGCGTCATTTCGATGTTCAGAACACTGTCGATATCGCTCTAAACCCTGCTTTACAACAACATATGGTTGAAATATCGACACTTGACCAACCTGGTTTACTTGCACGTATTGGCGCTCTCTTCATGCTACAAGGTTTGGATATCCACTCAGCGAGGATTGCTACCCTAGGTGAACGTGCTGAAGATATTTTCTTTGTAACCAAAAAAAATGGTGTGTTGTTAACTGATGAAGAGGTCAAACTCTTTGCTGAGACACTGAAAGCGGCTCTTGATGAAGCATCAAACCAAATTTGTAATCCACCCTCTTAATTTTTATTGTTCGGTAACTGTTTAAATGAACTCTAGCTTGTCTTTATTGCATCCGTATCCTTTTGAAAAGTTAAATCAACTTTTTAAAAATGTGCAACCAGCCAATTTACCTTTGATTCCATTGTCTATTGGTGAACCGAAACATCCTGCACCTGAGTTCGTTAAACAAGCAATTATTGATAACTTTGCACATTTATCAACCTATCCAAACAGTAAGGGCTTACCTGAGCTGCGCCAAAGTATTGCAAAATGGCTTACAAATCGCTTTTCACTGAATCAAATCAGTGCAGAAGAACATATTTTGCCTGTTTCTGGCACACGTGAAGGAATCTTTTCTTTTGTACAAGCTTTGATTAAAAGAGAAGATGCGCCTTATATTGTAATGCCAAACCCTTTTTATCAGATTTATGAAGGTGCTGCGTTACTTGCTGGTGCAAAACCATATTTCATTAACTGTACAGAAGAAAATGGTTATTTAGGCGATTTTGATGCTGTACCTGCAGAAGTTTGGGAAAAAACAGCTTTATTGTTTGTATGTACACCAGGAAATCCAACGGGAACCGTACTCTCAAAAGAACAATTTAAGAAGCTAATCGCACTGTCTGATCAATATGGTTTTGTTATTGCTTCTGATGAATGTTATTCAGAACTTTGGTTTGACCAAGCACCAATTGGCCTTTTAGAAGTCTGTGCTGCAATTGGACGTGATGACTATAAGAATTGCATCGTATTTCATTCACTTTCAAAACGTTCAAACCTTCCGGGTATGCGTTCTGGTTTCGTTGCAGGCGACGCAGCATTATTAAAACCTTATTTACAGTATCGTACCTATCATGGCGCAGCAATGCCTGTTCAACATCAGCTTGCATCTATTTCAGCGTGGAATGATGAAGCACATGTGGAAGAAAACCGCCAACAATATCGTGCGAAATTTGAATTATTCCAAAGCGAACTTGGTCATTTATTACCACTACAAAAGCCAGATGCTGGATTCTACTATTGGTTAAAAGTTGACAATGATGAAACTTTTGCTCAAATGCTTATGGAAAAAGCACATATCAAAGTTCTTCCAGGTCGCTATTTATCTCGTGATACTGAACAAGGCAATCCAGGCGAAGGTCACGTGCGCATGGCTCTAGTTGCTGATCTTGCTCAATGTGAAGAAGTTGTTAAACGCTTAAAAGCAATTCTTTAAATACAATGAGTTCGGAATCTGTAAGTGATTTCTATTACAGATTCCGAAATAAAACTTAAACCTGACCAATAATTAGAATTGTGGCTATCAAAACCATCAAGGTACCTGAAATTCGACTGACCACCCTTACCGCATGGGGTCTGGTACTTAATAGTTTCTTTGCTGCCAATCCAACCAATACATAAACAATTGCGCAGCTAATTAGATGAATAATACCTAAAGAAAGGATCTGAGCTGTAGCTGAAAACTGCAAGTTTGGGTGAATAAATGGCGGCAATAGTGCAAAAAAGAGCAATAAAACTTTCGGATTTAAACCACTAATTCCCACACCTTTAACGAACCAAGACTTTGCTGAATCAAACGCAGATGTCTGTTGTTCAGTACTTGAGATGATGGCTGGTCGAATCAACAAGCTTATACCCATCCACAGTAAATAACATGCGCCAACAATCGTTAAAGATGTCAATAAAATTGGATAATGACTAACTAAAGTGCCCACGCCAGCTGCAACACACAAAATCGCTAAAAAATGCCCCAGTACAAGCCCTGAAACTGCTGTAACAATAAACTTCCCTTTTATTCCCGCCAATATTGCATACGCCCAGTCAGCGCCAGGTGTTAAAACAAACAAGATTGAAACACACCAAAAGGCAATAATTACATTTAAATCCATATCCATAACTCTATTTATTTCAATATACTACGATTGAAATTATTTTTTATTTCAACCATGTGTTGAAAAATCTATTGGAGAGAATATGCTTAAATGGTTAAAATGTTTTCCTAATTAATTTCTTTTATTTCTATTTATTCAGGAGATTCTTCTAAATGGATCGCACAGATAAGAAAATTCTTGCTGAATTACAAAAAAATGGGCGACTATCTATCACAGAACTCGCTGAAAAAGTAGGTCTAAGCTTGTCTCCCTGCCACCGTAGAGTGAAAGCTTTGGAAGAATCTGGTGTGATTAAAGGCTATCATGCGGATTTGGAAGCATCTCAAATTGGATTTAATTTCTCAGCTATCATTTTTGTGACACTTAAAGATGGAGATAAAAGCGCACTATCTCAATTTGAAGAAAAAGTCAGTGAAATAGCTAACGTTATTCAAGCACAGCGTCTGTTTGGTAATCCTGATTATCTTCTCCATGTGGTTGCCAAAGATCTAGCTAGTTTTCAGAAACTCTATGATGATAGTTTATCGGCATTACCAAATGTGCAACGACTCACCTCAACGATTGTGATGAAAAATGTGGTGATCAACCGCTTATTACCTCTTTAAATATTCATAATATGTAGCCGCTTTCCATTCATTTGTCTCCCGACATATAGTGCATTTAAAAGCTATTCATCTGTCTATTAACTATTGACCATCTGTTGAAATGTTCGTCTATACTTAGGCATCAAAATTTGGTGACTATGGAAAGATGGCTCCTCAAACTTCACAAAATACAAAGAAAAAGGTTTGGTTGATTGCTGCAATCATTATTGTACTTATCACCGTTACATTTTTAATGTGGAAAACGAGTTCAAGTAAAAACTCATATACAGATGATAAGCAAAAAAATGCTCAAACAAACACTCAAAAAGCTGCACTGACCGTAACAGTAGTTTCACCAGAACAACAAAACTGGAAACAAGTTTTTACTGCGAATGGAAATATTGCAGCTTGGCAAGAAGTTGTAATTAGCAGTGAGCTATCTGGACAGCGATTAACACGTGTGAATGTAAATGTCGGTGATGAAGTAAAACGTGGTCAGATTTTAGCTGAAATCAATAGTGAAACTATTCGTGCTGATTTAGCGGCAGCGAAAGCAAGCTATGCAGAAGCTCAAGCTGTTTTGGCGGATGCAATTACCAATAATAAGCGCATTCAGCAGTTAAAAAATACTGGTGCTATTTCAGCTCAAGAATCAACACAATATCAAACATCACAAGCAACAGCTCAAGCACGTTTAGATGCAGCAAAAGCACAAATTGAAAGTAATCAACTGCGCTTAGCCCAAACACAAGTCGTTTCTCCTGACAACGGTGTCATTTCTGCTAGAACTGCAACAGTTGGCTCTTTAGCACAAACAGGTCAAGAATTATTCCGCTTGATTCGAGATCATCGCTTGGAGTGGAGAGCTGAAGTTACAACAACAGATTTATACAAACTTCAACAAGGCATGACTGCTCACGTTATTTCACCTGATCCTTCACAACCCAAAGTGACAGGTCAAGTTCGGATGATTGCACCAGTAATTGATCCTCAAACACGTTATGGTTTGGTATATGTTGATTTACCAACAACTCAAGCAATTCGTATGGGAATGTTTGTAAAGGGAGAGTTTGATCTAGGTGAAAAAACAGCATTAACCATTCCACAAACAGCATTATTGCTACGGGATGGTTTTTCTTATGTTTTTATTGTTGATCAAAATAATCGTGTAACACAGCAAAAAGTCACTATAGGTCGCCGTCTAGGTGATCGTGTAGAAATCATGGATTTACCAACACAAGTAAAATTGGTTTCTTCTGGAACAGGTTTCTTAACTGATGGAGATTTAGTTACTGTTGCCAAAGACATACCTGATACCCCACTGACCAAACAACTTGTGAATACACAGGAGAAATAAAATGAATTTCTCTGCTTGGTCAATCCGCAATCCAATTCCGGGCATTTTATTATTTATCATGCTCGGTTTGGCAGGATTGTTATGTTTTCACTGGATGAAAATACAACAATTCCCAGACATTGAACTTCCGATGGTCACCGTAACTGCGTCATTACCCGGCGCAGCCCCACCTCAACTTGAAACAGAAGTTGCACGTAAAATTGAAAACTCAATTGCAACGCTACAAGGTCTAAGAAATCAATACACCAACATTCAAGATGGTGTTGTGACTGTCACCGCAGAATTTCAGCTAGAAAAGCCACTACAAGAAGCTGTTGATGACGTGCGTAATGCTGTTTCACAAGTACGTTCAGACCTACCTGCTGATTTAAGAGACCCGATTGTTAGTAAAATTAATCTATCTGGTTCACCTATCCTCACCTATACCATCCAATCTCCTAAAATGGATGAAGAAGCTCTTTCGTGGTTCGTGGATTACGATATTGCTCGCGCTATGTTACAGGTTAAAGGTGTGGGTGCTGTTGCACGTGTTGGTGGTGTCACCCGCCAAGTTGAAGTCGAACTCGATCCTGAAAAATTACTGGCACTCAATGCGACTGCAACTGATATCACTCGCCAACTTCGATTGGTTCAACAAGATGCTTCAGGTGGACAAACCAAGATTGGTGGCAGTGAACAATCCATTCGTACGATTGCAACTGTAAAAACAGCTGCTGAAATTGGTGCCATGGATATTGCTTTAAGTGATGGTCGACATATCAGACTTGATCAAGTGGCTACAATTCGAGATGGAATAGCGGAACGACGTTCTGCAGCATTACTGAATGGACAGCCAGTAATCGGTTTTGAGATCACACGAAGTAAAGGTGCAAGTGAAGTTGATGTTGAAAAAGGCGTTATTGAAGCATTAGATAAGCTTAAGGCATCTCACCCAGATATCAAAATCACAGAAGCCTTTAACTTCGTTAAGCCTGTTGCTGACAACTATAAAGGTTCCATGTCACTACTTTATGAAGGTGCAATTCTTGCAATTTTAGTGGTTTGGCTATTTCTGCGCGATTGGAGAGCTACGATTATTGCAGCAACCGCTTTACCTCTTTCTATTTTGCCTGCCTTAATCGGCATGTACTATTTCGGGTTTACATTAAATACCGTAACACTCCTCGCTATGTCGCTCGTCGTGGGTATCTTGGTGGATGATGCTATTGTTGAAATTGAAAATATCATTCGGCATCTACGGATGGGTAAAACACCTTATGAAGCTGCTATGGAAGCAGCCGATGAGATTGGACTAGCTGTTATTGCAACCACATTTACATTGATTGCTGTATTCCTTCCCACCGCGTTCATGAGTGGAATCGCAGGAAAATTCTTTGTTCAATTTGGTTGGACAGCAGCGCTAGCAATATTTGCCTCGCTTTTAGTCGCTCGATTATTAACACCAATGATGTCAGCTTATATTTTGAAGCCTTGGATTGGTAAAGTTGAGAACACAGCAGAAAACTCAGATGCAGATAGATTAAATGATCAAGGAACATCCAAGCTTGCATGTGACCGAGAAAAAGATGGTCGTGTTATGCGTGGTTATATGCGTCTAGTCACGTGGTGTCTACATCACCGTTGGGTTACGCTTGGTGGTGCTATTCTGTTTTTCATCGGCTCCATTATGCTGATTCCACTTCTGCCTACAGGTTTTGTTCCACCACCTGACACAGGACAAACTCAAGTAAGATTAGAACTCACTCCAGGCTCACAATTCGCAGACACCTTAAAAACTGCCGAATACGCACGAAATCTTATTAAAGATCATCCAGAAATCAAAAGCATCTATACAACCATCGGCGGTGGTGCAGCAGGTTCAGATCCTTTTTCTGGTGGTGCATCCAGTGAGCCTCGAAAAGCAACTCTGACAATCCAAACCTCAGAGCGCTCAGATCGTAGTTTAAGTTTGCAAGAAATCGAAAGTGAAATACGTCAACGACTCGCTCCTTTACCCGGTGCTCGTATTCAAGTCGGTATAGCAGGGAACAATAGCCAATATCAACTCGCCTTATCAGGTGATGACCCTGAAGCTCTTATTTCAACAGCACGTAAGCTGGAACGCGAATTACGCACAATTCCAAACATCGGCAGTATTACTTCCAGTGCAGCACTCATTCGTCCAGAGTTGGTTATCCGCCCAGATTTTGCTAAAGCAGCTGATCTTGGGGTTACAACTTTTGATATCGCAGAAACACTGAGAATTGCCACTGCAGGTGATTTCGACCAAAACCTTGCAAAATTAAATTTATCGCAACGACAAGTTCCTGTCGTGATCAAACTTCCGCTTTCTGCACGTCAAGATCAGGAATTGATTAAACGCTTAATGATTAAAGGAAGTCATGGTCCAGTGATGTTAGGCACAATTGCTGATGTCAATATTGAAAGCGGTCCATCACAAATCGATCGTTTCAATCGCCTGCGCAATATTAATTTTAATATTGAGTTGAATAACCAACCGCTTGGTGATGTAGCAGCAAAAGTTGATCAATTACCAACGATGAAAAACTTACCACCTACCGTGAAACGTACCAATATTGGTGATGCTGAGGTAATGCAGGAGCTTTTCTCAAGCTTTGGATTGGCAATGCTCACAGGGGTGCTATGTATCTATGTCGTTTTAGTGCTCTTATTCAAAGACTTCTTACAACCTATTACCATTTTGGTCGCATTACCATTGTCTTTGGGCGGTGCATTTGTATTGTTGCTTTTGGCAAAAAGCAGCTTTTCAATGCCAAGTTTGATTGGACTAATTATGCTTATGGGGATTGCAAGTAAGAACTCTATTCTTTTAGTCGATTACGCGATCATCGCAAGAAAAGAGAAAGATTATTCACGATTTAATGCTTTGCTTGATGCCTGTCATAAACGTGCGCGCCCGATTATTATGACAACCCTTGCTATGGGTGCAGGTATGCTACCTATCGCTTTGGGTATCGGAACAGATCCAAGCTTCCGTGCACCAATGGCAATTTCAGTAATTGGTGGTTTAATCACGAGCACTTTCTTATCTTTATTGGTTATTCCAGTGGTGTATACCTTTATTGATGATATTAATCGCAAGCTGCATAGCTTTAGAAAAACCAAAGATCAAGCGGTTGAACAGCTTTGATCTGTATGTGAAAAAGACGGTCTTATGACCGTCTTTTTTTAATACTTATATTATTGTTCTCTGTACAAGACAAATTTCATAGAGCCCTTGTCCTATCAGGCTTTTTCTTTCTTAAAATTGCGAGCACTTTCTTAAATTCTTCTTTTTTTCCAAAACCAATCAAACGTAGAATAGCCATCTGAACATAGTCTAAAC
>NZ_JACAXC010000028.1:0-40597 GCF_013391535.1 Acinetobacter sp. SwsAc4 | reverse complement strand
AATGGCAGTGCATGGAGTGCGGTACGCTCCATAATCGAGATATAAACTCAGCACTGAATATTCTTGCGCTCGGACATGAGCGTCTCGCAGGAGGAATCCCCGTCCTTTAGGTCGGGGAGGATGTCAACCCTCACCAATATTATTGCGCTGGATCAGGTACAAAAGAACCAGTTAATCAGTGATGATGACGCTGCCGAACTTAGAAAAAAAGGTTTAATTGAAGGTAGAAAGCCAAATTATTGTATCTCTGCAAATGTGGCTGAACAAACAGATCAGCAAGCAGAATATTTAGAAATGCGTGGTTTGGATGATCAGCATTATCAGGGACTCATTTTGGAATATTTACGCAAGTTTAAGCAGGCGAAACGAGCTGATTTTGAAAAGTTATTAATCGATAAATTACCGCAAATATTAGATGAAGACCAGCGTAGACATAGAGTACGTAATTTATTGCAAAAAATGCGTAGAGATGGTTTGGTCGAAGCTAAAGGTTTGACATGGTATTTAAAGAAGAGCTAGTTTTAGCTAGTTTTAGCTAGTTTTAGCTAGTTTTTTATATAAGTTATTGTTAATTAAATATTTAATTATGAGAGAAATATGACAGTACAAAGCGAATATCAACTTGAAAATGAACTGATTGCACAACTGCAAGGACTGGGCTATGCAACCGTTACCATCAAGGATGAACGCCAACTACTGTCAAATCTCAAAACACAAATTGAACGTGCCAACGGACTTGCGCCACTGTCAGAATCTGAATGGAAGCAGGTCATTAGCTTTCTCAATACAGGTACAGTATTTGAACGAGCTAAAAACCTACGTGACCAGTTTCCTGTCAAATTTGATGATGGTTCAAGTAAGCACATCTTCTTTTTATCGGATGACTCAAGCAAAAACGTATACCAAGTCACCCATCAAATCACGGTAGATCATCGTGATTTTAATGGTCGAACCAGCCGTTTTGATGTCACGCTCTTGGTCAATGGTTTGCCTTTAGTTCAAATTGAATTGAAAAAACGAGGCATGGAAATTGCTGAAGCCTTTAATCAAACCCAACGTTATATTCGTGAAGCATATTGGGCAGGGCAAGGCCTATTTAGTTTTATTCAGCTTTTTATCATCAGTAATGGCGCAAATACTCGCTATTACTCAAATGGTACGACTGGGATAGAGTTTGCCTTTCCGTGGGCAGATGTTGCCAATAAACATATCAATGAAATTGTCGATTTTGCGGATGCATTTTTAAATCATCAGCATCTGACAGACATGCTGACCCAATACATGGTGATGTTAGAAACCAGTAAAAGTTTGATGGTGCTACGCCCTTATCAAATTTACGCCGTGCAAAAGATTATTGCCCATGTGCAAAATTCAGAACAAAACGGCTATATCTGGCATACCACAGGTTCAGGTAAAACACTGACATCATTTAAAGCCAGTCAGCTGATCATGAAGATGCCTGATGTAGAAAAGGTCTTGTTTGTGGTGGATCGTAATGACCTTGATACACAAACTTCACGTGAGTTTAATGCTTTTAAAGCCGAGAGTGTGGATAGCACAGACAGCACGCACACTTTGGTTAAACAACTCGATCAACGCCACGACAAGCTGATCGTGACCACCATTCAAAAGCTGAATCGTGCGATTAGCACGGATCGATATTTAGAACACATTAACTACCTCAAAGACAAGAAAGTGGTGTTTATTTTTGATGAATGCCATCGTAGCCAATTTGGTGATACCCACCAAAACATTAAAAAGTTCTTTAGTAATGCACAGATGTTTGGATTTACGGGAACACCGATCTTTGAGGAAAATAGTCAATCTAAAGCAGGATTGAAGCTCACCACAGATTATTTATTCAATCAGTGTTTGCATCAATATGTCATTGTAGATGCGATTCGAGACCGTAACGTATTGCAGTTCCAAATAGATTATCGTGGCAAGTATACTGCTAAGGGTATGCAGAATAACCTCGATTATGACGAAGATGTTGAGGGGATTGACACCAAAGAGCTTTATGATAATCCACAACGATTAGAAATGATTGCCCGTTATATCGTTGAGACACATGACACTAAAACCAAAAACCGTGAATTTACGGCGATGTTTTGTGTCAGTTCAGTGGATACCTTAACGCAGTATTATGAACTGTTTGAAAAGGTACAAGCTGAGAAGCAACAACAAGATGAAGCGGAAGGTCGATTATTTAAACCTCTCACCATTGCAACTATTTTCTCCTATGGTGCGAATGAAGCTGTTGAGAACAACGACCAAAATGGATTGATTCAAGAAGAGTCAACAGATGCACCGAGCCAAATCAATCAGTCTAGCCGCGACAAGTTGGATCGCTACATTGCCAACTATAATGCCCAGTTCGGCACGAATTATAACTCTGGTGATGGATTCTATGCCTATTACCGTGATATTGCAGATCGGGTAAAGAAAAAGCAGATTGATATTTTACTGGTCGTAAATATGTTCCTTACAGGTTTTGACTCTAAGCCGTTAAATACCTTGTATGTCGATAAGAACCTTAAATATCATGGTCTAATTCAGGCTTTTTCACGGACTAACCGTGTCTATAACGATAAAAAACCATTCGGGAATATTATTAGCTTCCGTAACCTAAAACGTGCCACCGATGAAGCATTGGCATTATTTTCAAATAAAGAAGCACGGAAGACTGTACTTGTCCCAAGCTTTGATGAAATCAAACAAGATTATGAGCAAGCTGTTGAAAAGCTACTCAGTATTACCCCTGACTATCAAACAGTAGATGATTTAGTCACAGAAGATGAACAACTTGAATTTATTAAAGCATTCCGTGAGGTCATGCGCTACAACGCCCAGCTACAAACCTTCATTGAGTATGATCAAGACGACACTAAGCTTGATAAACAGCACTTTGCGAATTTTGCATCTAAATATGCTGATCTCTGTCGAGCGATTCGTAAAACAACCAAGAAAGAAAAAGTCTCTGTGCTGGATGATGTCGATTTCCAGTTGGATTTATTGCACAGTGATCGTATCAATGTGGGTTATATCCTGACGCTGTTACAGATGGCAATAAATGCTGAAACAGATGAGCAGCGTAAGAAATACGAAGCTCAAGTACACGATCTCATAGGCAGTGATATTAGCTTGCATGATAAGCAAGATTTGATACAAAAGTTTATTGAAGAAAACATGCCGAAAATGATCAATGGGCAAAGCGTACAAGTGGCTTTTGCTCAGTTCTGGGATGCAGAAAAAGAGCAAGCCTATCAGCATTTTTGTGAGCAAGAAAAGCTTAAACCTGAAGCAATGAAACAGGTTTTAGATAATTATGAGTTTAATAAGCGCTTGCCGCGAAAGGAAGAGATGAAAGAGTTGCCAAACTACAAGATCAAGCTTTTTGAGCGGGACAGTGTATTATCCAATTTATTAGTGAAAACACGACAGTTGATTGAGAAGTTTTATGTGGGGTTGTAGTAAGGGTTTAGAATGACTTAAACCCTTAAATTTTGGATTTGATACCTTGTATTTCTCCCACCACCTTCAAGTTTTATGATACAGCCTTTTTCCAATAAATCAGTCAGGTGGCGAGTTGCCGTTGCTCGGCTAACTTTAGCCACTTTCTGATATTGTGAAGCACTGATGCCATGCTCAAAGCCATTTTCCCCACCATCAAGCAGTCGATTTAAAACTTTACGCTGCCCCTCATGTAAATCCACTTCCGAAAAAACCTGCCAAAACGTACTTTTTCGAAGCGTCCTTTCAATACGCTTTAATGTCTGCTCAAGGCTTTCATTGAGTGCCTGTAGAAACCAAAGTAACCAATCCGTAATATCAGAATCACTTTTTTGAGTGGCTTCAAGAATTTCATAATAACTCTTACGCTTATTTAGGATGACAGGTGACATTGCATATAGACGAATACTTTGTTGATCCATCTGAGCTAAAGCCAAGTCAGTCAATGTACGGGTAATACGTCCATTACCATCATCAAAAGGATGGAGTGTCACAAACCATAGGTGAGTAATGCCAGCCCGAATGAGTGGGTCAAGCAGGGTATTGGTTCTACCTGTGTTAAACCACTGAATAAATTCATCTACACGTTGCTCTAAACCATCTCGTGGTGGAGCTTCAAAATGTACAGTAGGGTAATCCATGCGCCCTGATACAACCTGCATAGGTTCATGTCCACGTAATTGTCCTATCCGAATACGTTGCATCGTCCAGTCAGTTTCATTAAATAACCATTGATGCCATTGGAATAATCTTTCAACAGATAAGTCTTGTTCAAAATTATTTAAGGCATCCAACATGATATTGGCTAGACCATCTGAACGTTCTGAGCTTGGATAGGGTTGTTCCAGTGATACACCTAGGCGTTTTGCCAGAGATGAACGCAGCGAATAAACATTCAGAGTTTCATTTTCAATTGCTGAGGATGAGACAAGATTGGCAATCAGGTTGTCTAGGGTAAGGTATTCTTTTTCAGGATTATGCTGACTTTGTCCAATCAGGATTCCAATTTTTTGATGAATGTGTCTAGTGAGTGGAAGAATATTTTCATCTTTCCATGTAAAGGCTGTCCAGTTAGATTGTTTCCAGATCCAGTCATCATACATGCTTGGTCATCCCCTGAAATAGTTAAGAATAGGTTTGAGTAGATTGTAGTATATATTTGACTCATTTAATGAGTTAAATATATGGGTTGGATCGATTTTAATTATAGGCATGATAGAAATAACTTTAGGTGAAAGTATTTCCAAATTTCTAATAATTATTGATTGGATTAAGTCTAATTTCATTTGTAAAAAATATATAACAGATGGTATTCTGCATTACATAGGTATTTAAAAAATAAGTATTTTTGGGAGTGTGGTTGGTGGTAAACTACCTTAACGAAGGATTGCAAATCCGTAAAGAAAAAATTCAGGATGCTGTGAATTATTTAGAGCAAACAGAAATATTATTTCAGCAACTTGGGCAACAAGAACTGACTCATATTACGCAGAAATTTGATGATATACAAAAATCATTAGAGTCTGGCGAAGAAGTAAAATTAGTTGTGATAGGTGAGTTTTCTCGAGGAAAATCAACTTTAGTTAATGCTTTACTTGACATTTTATTATTGCGTTCAGCTCAAGAAGCAACTACAGCAATTAATACTTTTGTTAGGAAATTGCCTGAAGGTGTAGAGCAACGCTTTATTCGTATTCATTTTCAAGATGGAAAAGTACAGGATATTGAATGGTTAGAAAATGACATAGACACTTTAGAAAAATGGAGTACAGAACTAGATACGACTCATGCAAGTGCTAGACAACAACTTGACCGCATTGAAATTTTTACATCACATCCATTATTAGACCAAGGGCTTGTGCTGATTGATACCCCAGGGTTGCAATCGGTGGTTGAATATCATGAAGGGATTACTCGTAGAGCCATTGATGAAGCTCATATTGCAATTTGGGTGCAAAGTACACAACAATTAGGTGGAAATGCAACTGAGTGGCAATTTTTATCGAATACGATTCGTAAAAATTTTAATAAATTTCTGACCGTTGTAAATATGTGGGATAGTGTTCTCGAACCACAAGATCCATTTGACCAACAAAAGTCTTTAGCAGAAAGAGAATCACAGAAATATCAACATGTAAAAAATAATTTTAGAAAGAACTTATCTGATGTTTCCGAACAAGACCTAGATGTCATGACCAATAGTGAGCATCTTATTGGAGTGAGTGCAGCATGGGCATTATCTAAGGAACAGGATAAAAGAGAACGTTCTAATATTAGTATGTTATCAAAAAGAATCAGTGATATGCTTTCAACGGGTGAGGCATTAGATGAAATTTATAAAAAACCTTTACGAACTTTGGTTTCGATTCAGACTGAATTAAGTGAATTTATTCACGAGGAATTACAACAGTTAGATTCTAGTCAGACGATTGCTGAACGACAGCGAGAAAGTGAAAAACTTGATTTAGAAATCAAAAACTTACAGCAAGAGCTTAAAATTACCAATGATAATGCACGAACAGAGCATCATCGGGTAGCAACATATTTAATTGCTGATTTAAAAGAAAAATTGATTTCACCTTTAGAGGATTTACAGGCAGATATCGAAAGTCAGGTGACTGTACGATATGTAGAGAGTCAAATTGTTCAGGGAAATCGTAACATTCAGCTTCCAAGCCAGTTACAACAGCAATATGAAACTGCGGTTGTAGAGGTGAACAGTACTATGCAACGACAAAGTAAAGATATTGATGCACAGTTAGCAGATTTAAGAGCGGATTATGCAAAAGAATTAGAAGAACATGCTGCACATTTAAAGCAAAGTATTTCAGGCATTAATTTTAGTTTACCAAGCCTAGATTTGAGTTTTGATGTTGATTTTAGTGAAATCAATAGTTATTTCTCAGAGCAAGCAAAACTTGAGCAAGAAATTTTACAAAAAAGACAGGAAATTGAAAAGCTTGAGCATGATATTGTCAATAGCCAAGCCAGTCCGATAGCTTTGGAAAATGCAAAAAATTCGTTGTTACGTGCAGAGCGAGCAAGAACCAGTTTGGGCGGAAGACCACAAGCCCAACAAGTAACACGTTCACGTACTGAACCAAGTTGGGGAATTTTTGGATGGATGGGATTTACCAAGCAGGTAAATTATATTGATTATGATGAAAGCAATGTGTTGAAATGGGAAGCAGAATATAAGGAAGCCCAGCGAGCGATTGCCAATAAAGAAGCATTTTTGGAGAAAGTTCAAAAAGAGGAAGAGGAAAAGGGACGTAAACGTATGAGTGCTGAACGTATTCAACAGAAGTATGAACAAGAAGTTGCAAAAGTTGAGCGTCAGCGTAAACGTATTGAAGACCAAATGCAAGCCAGTCGTCAGCAGTTGATTGAAGACACACATCAACAGTTATTACACAATACATCAGGTGTTTTAATTCGATTTATCCGTCAATTACAAGAGCAGGTACAACCGCATATTCAACAGGTTTTTGATGAGCAGTTGAATTTGTTGCAACGTCAGGTCAAAGAACAATTGGAAGAACCATTAAACGCAAAATTGACACAACGTAAGCAAGTACAGGATTTGATTGTACAAGGACAAGCCAAAATAGATGCTCGTAGAATAGAGTTACAACAAGGATTATCTAAAACACAATCTTTAATTGCAATGACACAAGATGCTTTAGAAAGTAGCTATTAAACTCTGTGAGAAAAAACCATGACAACATCTAAACATATTCAAGAGATAATAGATGTACTTCCTGAACAACATCAGAAACTTGTACAGGATATTTGGCAAAGTTTTAATGACCAAGGGCAAACTTTAACTTTGGCATTGATTGGGGCATTTTCGGTTGGAAAAAGTAGCCTATTGAATGGTTTATTAGGGGAGCAGTGGTTGTTTACTGCACAGGAAGAAGCTACTGCTTTACCAACATTGATTCAATATGCTGAACAGCAGGATATACAACTGGTTAATACTGACCAAAG
Source organism: Acinetobacter sp. SwsAc4 (assembly GCF_013391535.1). Taxonomy (NCBI): domain Bacteria; kingdom Pseudomonadati; phylum Pseudomonadota; class Gammaproteobacteria; order Moraxellales; family Moraxellaceae; genus Acinetobacter; species Acinetobacter sp. SwsAc4. The sequence goes on along the minus strand of NZ_JACAXC010000028.1, from coordinate 33,094 downwards.
TAGTGTGCAACTAGACCGTGAGCAATTTTATGACGTGACGACCCATGCACCAGATAACGCAAAATATGCCATGTTACATTTGTCTCAAGATTGGTTAAAAGGTTTGACGATTATTGACCTTCCAGGCTTAGGGTCAATCTCGGAAAAACATCATGCTTATACGATTGCTCAAATTCAGCAGGCAGATGTTATTTTATATTTACTTGCCCCTCGTGGGGCATCGTCTTCAGATATTGATGCGATTAAATTGATTCGCTCATATGGCAAGCATGTTTTAGTGATTGTCAATCGTTGGGACGAAGTAGAAACTGTGGTTAGTTTAGGTGAGAAAAAACCTGATTTGGATAAATGGTCAGCACAAATTAAAGCCGCAACTGGTTATGATAAAGCACTCATTTGTAGTCATTGTAATGGATTAAATCATCAGTTGATTTTAGATTTTATTGCTCAAGCAAAAGAACAAATCCATGATATTCGTGCAAAACGCTTATTTGCTGAATTACTTCCACGCCTAAAAAATATTTTGGGATATAATCAGGAGCAGCAACAAGCCAATCAATTATTAGATGAGCAGCAAAGCCAAACACTACACCAGTCATTTTTACAGAAAAAAGAAAAAATCATTGAGATAAAAAAAGATTTGTATCAACAACAGGAAAAGCAACAAAATGATTTGCAAAAACGGATGATTGATATTTTTCAAAGCAAAAAAACTGATTTATGTGCAGAATTAAATGCTTTGCATGTCACACCTGAACAATGGGACGCTTTTATTTTACAAGGTTCGCAAATTTTGCGTTTAACACAAGCCAGGACTATTCAAGCTGTGCAAGAGATAATGCAAAATTTTGGACAGATTTATTTACCAGAAAGTACAATTAACGATTTAAATTTAAGATTACCAGAACTGCCACAAATAGATGAGCAGGATTTTTTACAGGCTACCGCACTCTATCAATTACAACAGCAATTTATCGCAAAAAAAGATGAAGTAGAACAGTTTGAACAGTCTGATAATGTATTTTCAGATGTAGAGTTAAAACAACTGGAAGAACAAATTGCCGATTTAAGTCGGCATAGGCAGGATATTCTTAATCAGCCAATCCAAAATATCGAAGAAAGAGTTTATGATACATCAGGTTCGGATGCTGGTCGGGCGATTGGTGAAGTGATTGATTGGGCATTATTCTTTTTACCAGCCGCAGCAGTTACTAAAGTTGGAAAGTTAGCCAAATTAAGTGAGAAAACAGTTAAAACAGTACATACGATTCAAAAAACAGCAAAAATGGCAAAAAAGACGACCGAAAAAATGCAGCCATCAGCGGCAGGTCAAATTTTAAGTTTACTTTCGGTGGCGACATGGACTGAAAAGCTAGGTAGCTTACTCAATGACCCCTCACAGATTATTTTAAAACCTGACCCTGAAATTCAGGCACAAGTGACTGCACAAGCACAAAAAATTAATGTTGATATTCAGCATTTACATGATGATTTGATTCGCAAACAGGATTTAATTGCATCACAGCAATTAGAAGAATTGGCTTTAGAGCAAAAGAAAAAAGAGATTTTACGAATTGAGCAGCGTATTGTCCAACTGGAACAAGAACTAAAAGAACAGCAGACACAAGCTCAAGCGGAGCGAGAACAGCAACAAGCCAAAATTTTGCAAAGCTATCATGAGCGAGCATTGCGGCAGTGGCTAACACAATTTAACCATCAAACTCAAGGTATTGAGCAGTATATTCAACGGTATATAAAAGGTTATTGGGAAACAGTGATTCACGAACAATTAGCCATTAGAATTGAAGAAATGACAGAAATTGAGCGGCAAATCAATCAACTACCGCTACAAAAGGAACAAAGGTTGCGTGTTTTACAACAAGAAGAAACACAGCTTCAGGCGGCATTGGTCAAGCTAAATGCGGAACTGGTATGATGGATAAGGCTATGAATTTTCAGAAAACACAAATCGTCACGGAAAGTTTATTCGATTTTTCGGAAAAAATGGGTAATGCTCAAACAGAAATTGCTGATGGTGTATTAACTGCTCGTGTTGTGGGTGAATATTCGGCAGGAAAGACTAGGGTAATTCGTGAAATCTTAGCTAATCAGATTCCACAACAATATTCTCCTATTAGCTCATTAGAAGCACAAACTCGATTACAACTCGAAATTAGTTATGGTCAAAATAATCAACTATTTCTAATTGAAAAAAGTGAAGATTTAGATGATGCAGTCATTGTAGAAGAGCTTACACAATTTCCATCAAGAGCTGAAGTCAGCCAATATAATCCTGATGACTATAGGTTAAGATTATTGATTAATGAATCACGTTTTATTCTAGCAAAAGGTGATGGTTATTCAGATGACAATCAGCCGAAAAAACTGTTCTTAATTGATACTCCAGGGTGGAACTCTGGTGAGGATGATCTTGCCGAACAGGATGCACATCAATATTTTGTTGGTGAACATAATCTTGCAATTATCTATGTTTGTCATGCGAATCGTCTAGATGGTGAAATTAATAAAGCACGATTGGAAAATTTTCTAGAAGCTTTGGGCGATGCAATGTTTTTAACAGGCAAAGCTCATTTACATATCATCATTACACATTGTCAAAAAGATAGCCAACAGCGATTATCGCAACGGATGCGAGATCGGATTTTGCAACAGTGGCAAGATTTGTACTTTGAGCCTGAAAATTTAATGCTTAATATTACGGCTTTAGATTTTGCTGAAATGTCTGATCAAGAGATTCAAAAGTTTAGAGAAAATTTCTGGCAAGAATTATTAAAACCGATTGGGACAGAAAAGTTTGAATTTCAACAAGGTTATGCAGAACAAATTCTAAACTGGTCAAATGATTGGGATATTCGTCCTGTGTTAATAAAGCAGATTGCTAGCTTACGAAAAATACAGAAAATTCTTAGTTTTGCCTGTTTAGAGGGACAGTTTATTCAAAATATGAATATGACTCGATTACGTGGATTATCATCATCAGAAATGATACAGCGTTTAACTGAGCGTTGGCTTAAACAGATACAAGTACAAAATGTTGATGAATTAAAATTTTTAGTTCAGTTACAACAATTAAGTGAAGAACATCCTTTAGCACAGTGGTGGAATCAATATTGGCTAGAAAATTTATCCATCGTTTATCAGGCTTTTTGGCAATATATTCAATTCATGCAGCAGGCAATTGCTCAAGTTTCAACTGAAATTATAGATTTACAAGATTATTTATCTACTATGATAAAACCTGTTTATTTACAGGCAGTAGAAACGATAAGTATAGCTATATCATTTGATTTAGTGACACAAGTGATTGAACAACAGATGCAAACTTTACATTTGGATAAATTTATTGCGACTTTATTAAAGCTATCTATATTAGAAAGCCGTTATCAAGACCATTATCAGCATCAAATAGAATATCTTGGGTAACGTCATGGATAAGCAAACTAAATTACTGGCAGAATTATTGAGTGCAAGTGAACTCATGGTTATCGACCAGTTTATGCAATTGATGGTTAAAAATAATACTTTTGAGCGGAGGTTAGAAAAGCGCACTCAAAATATTGAATTGCTTAATGCAAAAATTGTCGCCTTAGAAAAGAAAGAAAATATTTATCAGCTGGAAATTCAAAAATTAAAACAGAATAGTATAGACACTGCTCAAACAGCTAAAACATCGAATACGACTGCACCTCAAGTAGTTATAAAGAAGAAAATCATTAATGGGGCTATGATTGCTCAGAAAATTAAGTCAGATGTTGAGTCAGTGAAAGGTCCTAATTCATCGATAAATAAAACCATAAGTTCAAATAATGAATTAGAACATGGTGTATGGACAGATCCAAAAACAGGTTTAATGTGGGCAAGGATTAGTATTGGGCAAGAATGGAAAAATGGGCAGTGTATAGGTGATGCTGATTTTATGGATTGGATTACTGCTCAAAAGGCATGTAGAAATTTCCGATTAGCAGATTGTAATGATTGGAGATTACCAACCATAGATGAACTAGAAACTCTTATGAAGAAAGCAGTGAGTGGCTATACTTGTCCGAATAATATTTTATTCCAACCCAAAAATCGTATAGATGGTTCATATTGGTCAATTACTGAATGTGATTTTCATCATGATTTTGCATGGATAGTATATTTTGGGGGTGGTAGTGCAGGTAGTTATTCTAAAAATAATGATTACTACGTTCGAGCAGTTCGCACTACTTAAAAGGACTCAAATATGAAAAATAACACATTGTCAGACTTTTTTAGTTCAAGTACAGAATTTAGTGCTATAGACCATTTTTTACAATTAATGGTAAAGACCAATACCTTTGATAAAAGGTTATATGTTTTACAGGAACAACTATGTCGGACTGAACAAGATAATCATCTATTGCAAGAGAAAATTATTAGTTTAGTACAAAAAGAAAAAAGATATGAGCAAGATGTTAAAAGTTTAACACTAAAATTTAGTACAAAAATTGCAGATTTAGAGCGAAAAGAAAGGACATATCAGCAAGATGTGAAGAGTTTGAAACAGCAATTTAATGCCAAGATTGCAGATTTAGAAAGTAGAGAAAATAAATATCGTCTAGAAATTGAACAGTTAAAGCAAAAAAATAAGCAACCAGTTGTAAATACAAAAGCGGAAAATGTTCAAGCATCGCAATGCCCTAAAACTCAAACAATTCATTCAAATAATGAATTAGAACAAGGTGTATGGACAGACCCAAAAACAGGCTTAATGTGGGCTCGTATTAGTATTGGGCAAGAATGGAAAAGCAACAAAATTGTAGGAAGCCCTAAATGGATTGATTGGCGAAAAGGCTCTCATCTTTGTGAAACTTTAAAATTAGCTGGTTATAATGATTGGAGGTTACCAACTATAGATGAATTGGCAACGCTCATGAGTGCAAATGGAAAGGGGTATGTAAATGAAAATATTTTATCTCAATCTGGTAGTAAGTTAGGATTTTATTGGTCAAGTTCCTCAACTCAATATAGCGGTATTATACAGGGGGTAGACTTCGATAAAGGGATTATTATTACTTATAACCATTTGCAATTTGATGGCCTGATACGTGCAGTTCGTCATAGTAAAATAGGATAAATCATGAAAAACAATTCATTGCCTGACTTTTTTAGTTCAAGTGCAGAACTAGCTGCAATAGAACATTTTTTACACTTAATAGCTAAAACCAATACTTTTGATCAGAGATTAGATGTTTTACAGGAACAACTACGCCAGTCTGAACAGCAAATCACAAAAGACAAGCAACAATATCAAGAGGAGATTGAAAAGCTAACGCAAAAATATAATAAGCAGTTTGATAAAAAAAATGCTGATTTAGAAACTTTAGAAATTAGATATCGTCAGGAAATTGATGAATTAAAACAAAAGTTAAAACAAAAAAATGACAAGCCTAATATAATGAAGCCAGCAGAATCTCAGCCATCTAAAAAACAAGCAATTAATTCAGTCACTGAATTAGAAAAAGGCGTATGGACGGACTCTAAAACAAGTCTAATGTGGGCAAGAATTAGTATTGGTCAAGAGTGGGAAAGCGGAAGATGTTTAGGTAGAGCAACGGAATTAAACTTAGCAGATGCTAAAAAATCTTGTCAACTTTTTCGATTAGCGGGATATAAAGATTGGCGTTTACCGACTATCGAAGAATTAAAAACACTCATTGATGAAAGTGGTAAAAATTATCAGTGTGGTAGACACATACTATTTAATCCAGCTCCTGCTACAAGTGGGTGGTATTGGTCAAGCACACAAATTGGAGAGAAATATGCCTATCTAAATTTCTATAATTTTCATTCTGGTGTTGATGTTTATTGCAATTATCGTCATGTTCGTCCAGTTCGTAATATTTAGAATAGGATAAATCATGAAAAACAATTCATTGTCTGACTTTTTTAGTTCAAGTGCAGAACTAGCTGCAATAGAACATTTTTTACACTTAATAGCTAAAACCAATACTTTTGATCAGAAATTAGATGTTTTACAGGAACAACTACGCCAGTCTGAACAGTTACAAAAAAAATCTGAACAGCAAATGGCACAAAACAAACAGCAATATCAGCAAGAGATTAATAAACTTACTCAAAAACATAATGAGCAATTGAATAAAAAAATTGCAGATTTAGAGCGAAAAGAAAGCACATATCAGCAAGATATTAAGAATTTAAAACAGCAATTTAGTGTTGAGATTGCAGATCTAGAAAATAAACATCATCAAGAAATTGAGCAATTAAAACAAAAAATTAAGCAACAAGTTGAAAATACAAAAACGGCAAATGTCCTTACATCGCAACACCCTAAAACTCAAATAATTCATTCAAATAATGAATTAGAGCAAGGTGTATGGACAGACCCAAAAACAGGTTTAATGTGGGCCCGTATTAATATTGGGCAAGAATGGAAAAATGGGCAATGTATTGGTGAAGCCAAAAGTTTGAATTGGGAGGATGCTCAAAAGGCATGTAAAGATTTTAGACTTGCTGGATATAGTAGTTGGAGACTACCTACACTTGATGAACTAAAAACACTAAAGCTTGAGAAAGAAGCAGGATATAACTGTCCTCAAGGTATTTTATTTAAACCTAGAAAATATGAATGGGGAGAATATTGGTCGAGTTCGCTTTATGCCTGTGACTATACGAATAGCTACTCGATCTACTCCATTAAGAATAGCTACTCGATCTACTCCAATAAGAATAACAAGTACTATGTTCGGGCAGTTCGTAGCGGTCAGTAGTTTTTGTTTTTTTGAATTAATTCAAGGATAGATAATGCTAGAAACCAAAGTATTAATAGAGCGTTTAAATCAAGTTGAACAACAACAGTATACACTTTATGCTGAACATAAGTTAATGCTGCTTACGATGCAGAATCCTGACTTTAATACAGGGTTATTTAAAAGATTACTGACGGTGACTGTACCAACAGAATGGCATTTCCCACATCAAAATAACAGTGATGTGGAATGCAGTAAGCGACTGATTGACATTATTATCCATGACTTAATTCCTGCTTATATTAAACAATCCTTAAATTATTATTGGTATGAGCAATGTATCAATTATAGCTTAAAATATTTTGAACAAAATCCATCGCAATACCAAATCGAAAAATATATTGAACGATTAAAAGATTGCAAAAATAATTCGCTAAAGACAACTATTTTAAGGAAATTTAAAATCTTAAATCCTTGTGTAAATAATGCACTGGTTTTGGCACAGGATTGTAAAAATAATCAACTTTGGTCAGATGCTATTTGGGAGTATCAGTGGATTTTACAACAACAAGAATCACTGACATCGGAAGATGTATTGGATTTTTCAGAATGTCTTCTATCTCGTAATAATTACTATAACGATGAATGTACCGATGCACAAATGGCTTTATATTTTTTGCTTAATACATCATCAACTCAGGAACGCTATAACTTACTGAAATATAAAGCTGTCACCCTGATTTTACCCGATGATATTATTGCAAAGCGTGGAGAATCTACCAATATCTTTGCAGATATGGGGCGAAGTTTAAACCATGTTGGAAAATCTATTGGTAGTGTATTTGGTGGAAGAGAGTCTGAAATTCCTTATAGTAAAGGCATTATTGCGAATGCCCCTATACTATTAACCCATTATGAAATTAGCCAACATTTAGACACAGATAAAATAGCACAAGACACTCTTGAAAAGATTTTATCAGATAGAGGCGTAACAACATCTATTGCAATTGCTTCGGTAACGTATTCGGCAGGTTTGCTATGGAGCTATGCTCAAATAGATTCTACAGTTTTAAATGCACTTATGTTTGCATCAAAAGGACAGCCCGAACAATTTACAACATTACAGGATATTGCAGGAACGACCCTAGACAGTGCAGGGGCAATGACCCGATTGAGTGGTTATGTTGCTGAACAGCAGGTTGCCTATAATTTAACGCAGCAAGGACATACAGTAGAGTTTCCAGATACGGCCAATCAAGTGGGTTTTGACCTAATTGTTGATGGTCAGGCAATGCAGGTTAAAAATACATTAAGTAGTGATTATGTATTGCAACATATTGAAAAAAATCCTGATATTCCAGTGATTGTAAATCAGGAGCTTACTGATTCGCTAGGTAATCATCCTAATGTATTTATTGATTCTGGACTAAGCCATGCTCATGTTAATCAAACCCTGCACGAAAGTTTAGAACAAATCGACCAATTTGAAAGTATGGCCGACCTTATACCTATTCCGCTAATTACTTTGGGCTTGGCAACATATCGTAATTATCGGGATTTTGATACAGGACAAACCAGTTCCAAACAATACCTTGAAAATATTGGTAAAGAAACTGCTGCAATAGCAGGTGGAGCAGTGGCAGGAAAGATGATTCTTGGTACGATCGGTGGAATATTGGCAGGACCAGTTGGAATTGTTGTGGCAGGGGGAGTAGGTGCTTATATTGGTGGTGTGGCAGGTTCAACAGGTGCGAATGCTTTAAATCGTGAAAAATTATGTAGCCAAAGGGATAGTGTTGTATTACTACTGATAGAATTTGCACAATGGTTTAAAAATGAACTATTAGATTATCGGGTCAATCAAAACTTATCTTCTTTTGAAAAAGTCAGAGAAAAATTAAAGCAGAATCAACAGAATCTGGCTTTGTCTATGACTTTTATCGCTTATCAGTTTGAAGTCTATCTTCATGCACATTGCTTGCAACACTGGTTGGAAGCAAAATTGCAAGGCAATCAAAATGAACAAGTACAAGCAGGATGGGTTGCATTACAGCAGTCAGAGCATTTCTTATCTACTGAGTTAAGACAGAAAGTTGCTAAGATTAATCAGGCATTAGAAATATACAGATCGATTGCCAATCCAATCCCAACTAGTAGTGAGTTTAGTATGATACGACAAGTTGGTTATAGAAATAATATTTAGTAAATACTTCTGGTTATGCGGAGTACATGTTAGTGAGAACAAGAAATTTCAGGACTTTACATGCTTATAGTATTTTTATTTTATGATTTTGAAAAAGTGTAGGTTGTTGTGTAGGTTTTTAAAAATAAGTGAAAAAAGATTTTATAAATCAATGTAAAGGTATTTCTGCATCATTGGTGTGTGAGAAGATAAGTCAGCCATGATTTCAGCGCTGTTCATGCGTATTAAGTCCTTAAATTTTTGAATAAATTAAAATATAGAAAGTCTAATTGTCTAACTGATAGGGAGTCAACAGGATCTCATCTAAGGAGAAGTATAGCTTTTATATCTAAGAATTGAGCCAATAGTGAGTGAAATCTTATTTTAAACCTAGAACAGCAGTTTTAATAAAAAAATGAAATTTGAAAAATGTCATAGTTTGTTATTTGATAGAAATTAATGAGAGTAGAATAATTGTTGACTAGCCTACTGGTCTTTAAAAAAGATCGAGGATTCTCGTAATTTTAAAAGACAGCAGCATGAAACAAGAAGAACAGTATATGTTGATATCGTTGAAAAATTAGGAGATAGACGGGTAGATATGATTGTAACAAAAGATATTGTGGAACTTGTTAAAAGTATTGTTGATCATGGGGTGCAAGTTCAAGCGAAGAAAGCTATCATAAAAGTATATTAATGATTGTGCTATCTGGATTGAATCACAAATAATTCCCCAAAAGAGAGTTTTTTAAATCTCTGTTTTATGTTGAAAATTAAATATTAACAACAAAAGAATAAGCTTTTTGATTCAGATTGCTATCTATTAGAATTGCATCAAACGACATGTTTTCTAATAATGATTTGAGATTGTGATGCATTTTCAATGATTCTGACGAAAGATGAATAAGAATAATTCGATTAACTGGATCGATTATAAATTCAATAGTTTCAGGATTTTTGTTGGTTAAAACTAAGCGATTTTCATGAAGTAGTTCTGTAATTTGTTCACTAAGTTGATTAATTTTAATTTCTTCTTCACTTGATGATGTGGTTTTAGAAACATGAATTTGAGCAGAATAACGTTCAAAATCCTTTGGTGTGTCAATAATTTCAACTTTGTAAAAACTAAATGAGTCAGTTTCTAATTTTAAAGAAGATAATTGGTTCTTTTCTAAGAAGTCAGTTTCCATCGGTTTGATATTTGACTGATAAAGATTTGATACGTCTTTTGCTTCTTTTATAGCTTTTTTTGCTCTATTTTGTGCATCCAAGAGCGGGTCATAAGTATGCTCAATTTTTGATGAATTTACATGCTCATCGATACTAAAGAACTCTGGTACTTGATTTTCTGTTGATGCATTTACTTGTGCTGTACTATCAAATATTGTTTCACTGATTGGTTGAGGTTGATCGATTGTTGCTGTTGTTTGCGAATCTTTTGAAGACAAAAACATTGCATCTTTATGATTTGCACTTGATGCCGAAACTAACGTAATCTTTATATTTGAATTTATATGATCGTTTTTTTTAACTGCAAAATTTAAAAGTAGGATTACAATAAAAACATGCATCATAATGCTAAAGAGAAATGCGCTCTGTGAAATATTGAGTTTATTTTGAGACAACATATTTTTCTCCTCAGCATTTATCGCTCAGGTCAGAATAAATAGCGGAAGGTCATTCTGAGGTTTCTGCCCTCAGTAGGATGAATATGCCTATCATAAATTCCTTCACGTTCTGAAGAGTTAGGTGAGCATGTAGGCTCACTGAGATCTTGACGAGGGCATGATGCATAGTAGTATTCGATATCATTTGTTTTTTGATTGAATACATTAAAGAGTTCAACTTGTGCTAGAAAATTTTTATTAAATTCATAGCTGCCTTGTAAGTTAACTAAAGTTGATGAATCGGAACGAACTGAGTTATCCTCAATCAAAGGGCGAGAACCAAAGTAACGCAAACGTCCTCCAAAATTAATTTGGTCATTCAGTTTATAAGTAAATCCAGCAGCTATGGTCTTTTCTATTGCCCCAGGAATATGATTTCCTTCCGAATTTTCATTTTTAAATCTTGCTTTTGACCAAGCCAGATCTAGATCGATAACCCAAGCATCTGTTGGTTGATAGAATTGTGAAATTTCGATACCTTGTCTTTTACTTGGTCTACTTGCTTCTGTCGTACCAGCATCGCCAATAAATACCAGTTCTGAATCTGAATCAAGTTGCCATAGAGCTATTGTTGAGGTGAGCTCAGGTATAAGTTTTGCTCTTAATCCAAGTTCTGAATTTATTGTTCTTACCAATGGAGAAACGGGGAGAGTTGGTTTTAAATAGTTACTATCACGAGAATCAATGTTTAGGTGCGTTGTAGTTCCTCTAGCATCATTGCTATGAAAGCCATATGCATAATTAATGTAATATTCAGTATTCTCCCACGGACCTAAAATTATACTCATTTTAGGGCTGAAAATATGATCAGTTTTATGACCACTATTTTCTTCTTTATCAGAATTTACATCAAAAGAATAAAAATCACCGCGAACGCCTAAAATGGTTTTTAACCAAGGTTGCCATGTTGTTTGATTTTGTCCCCATATTCCAATAGACAATTGATTAACATCATCATTTCTTATCGTGTTGAAACGTTGTCGATCTTGTGTCTGATAAAGACCTAAGTTGTTAATATAATCATACCTAAGAGATGATCCAAATGAGTTTAAAAGCTCTTTGCTTGACCATTCACTTAATGAACCTTTTTGAAATTTAAATCCAAGTGTCGTTCGTTCTTCAGCTTGCTCAAATTGGTCTCCATGGATTGGATCATTTAAAAAATAACTAAAGTCAGAAAATAGATTCAGTTTGTTATATACGGCATAAGAGGAGATTGTTGAGTATTTCGTTTTCTCATAATTTTTAGCATTATACCAAATAGCAGTCCGAGCAGACTTACCACCATCACTCTTGTTTAAACTATCGAAGCGATTAAGTTCACCGCTTTCAATCAGCCGCTCTGGAATTTGATCAGTAGCATCCCATCGTGCTTGATAATGTTGAAAGCTGATGGATTGATTTTTATTATGATCACCAGTGAAATATTTTAAGAATACATTTTGTTTTGAAAGATTTTCAGGGTTAACCCAAGGTCCGTCACTGTTGATATTCTCAACTGCACCGATTAATTCCCCGTCACTAAGAACTAAGTTTCCAACGGCTAAAAATCTAAGTAAGTTGTGATTACCTAACGTTATTTGTGCGTAAGGATTATCTAGAGAATGGATACTCGAAATTTTTGCTGTGCCTGCTGATGCAAAATCACCATCATCAATCGATACTGCTCCTTTGTGATATTGAATTGATTCAATCAGTTCGGGGATTAGAAAATTTAAGTCTGTGTAACCTTGACCGTGGGCATGACTCACCATGTTAATGGGTTGCTCATCAAATGATGTTGCAAAGTCAGTTCCATGATCTAAGTTAAAACCTCTCAGAAAGTATTGATTTGCCTTACCACTACCACTGTGTTGACTCACAATGACACCAGGGATCGTTTCTAAAACTTCTGCTGGACGTGATAAAGGTCGAGTTTCAATTTGTTCTTTCGATATTGTTCCTTGGGATGAAGTAAATGCGACCCCAAAAGTGTTATCTAAATTTGATGATGCTGTTATTTTAATTGTAGGAAGTGTTGTTGTAAGTTCACCTCCCGCATGAGTAAGCTGACCTAAATAGAAATGACTGCTTCCTATCAACAAGCAATACAAAATTCTTTTTTTCATTTTTATTCCATTAATTTTATAAATTTTCGTGATTTTCTCAAACATGAAATCATTATTCATTTCATGTTTTCAGTTGTTTATCAAATTTATATTTAGAGTTGCTTTAACATTTGTTTTAATTTTTGAATGTAGGTCGGATTTTCATAGCCAGTCTCATTACTCCAATTTAATAATTTTTCTGTGCTTTCACGATTTTTACTATCAAGTGCAAGGGCGGCATAAACCTCAAAATCGTCATTTTCTCTTTGCATATTCCAGTTTTTGGCAGCTATGCGTAAACCTTCATCATATTTTTTTGAAACCCATAGGAATTGAGCTTGCTCTCTGAGATGTATGTGATCCTTATGGTCGAGTAGATTTTGTACTCTTTGAGTTAGTTCATTTAGGTCTTTTTCTGCAAGAGGATCGTTTAGTTTCTGTTTGCTTAAAATAATTCTATACAACGCACCATCATGATAACGATATGGGGTCAGAATTTTGATTGCGTTTGAATATTCTTGTTGAGAAATATACCAATTGGATTTAGCAAGAGTGTTGGGTAAATTATCTACATTAAGTAATGGAATAGATTGGCTCGCAAGAGTTGGATCATTAAATCTTGTCGCTATTTCCAGCATAATATTACCTAACCATTGCTGATCGTTTTTATTTAGCCTTGTTGCCATTTGAAGAAGTTCATTTGTTCTAGATTTTATTTCTGAAATATTTTTTGTCATTGCATCCACTTGCAGGACACAACCAGCTTGATAAAGTTTCACACTCTGTTGATCTAATTGATCACATAATTTAAGTGACTGATTAAATTGACCTTGTAATCTATATATATTTGCGAGTTGTAAAATTGCATCATAATTTTTAGGGTCTTTTTTTAATACGTCATTAAGTATTGTTTCTGCTCTGCTGAAATTATGATTTGCTTGAGCGAGTCGAGTTTCTAGCAATTTATTTTCTGTGTCTGATGAATTGAAGCTTGATTTCATTAAGTCTTCAGCTTGTTCTAAAAACTCACCGTCGCCTTTTGAATAAGCTTTTTCAAGTAACACATTAACGATTTGATTTCTCAGTTCATCATTATGATTGTTTTTTAACATTACTGAATAATCTGGATGTTCTGAACTCGATGAAGATTCTTCATGGTGATGTTTGGGGTGAGCGAAAGCAGTACTTAAATACAATGAAGCTATTATTGATAATGTTAGCTGACGAATTAACATTTAAAACTCCTATAAAGACTCTTAACAGAAGTTTGTTAAGAGTCTCAATCTTAAAATTTCACTGCAACGGGTTCTGATTTGTTATCTATAGTAGATTCTGAAATTTCAGTAATACTTTTAGGTTCAGCCTGTTCGTAGTTACTTTGAGGTTGATTGGTTAATGACAACGTTTCTTTAAGAACGGGGTCATTTTGGGGTTGGTTGTTATTATTTGGTTTTGAATTATTGTCATTACCACCGCAGCCACTTAATCCAATACCAACCATGAACAGCAAAATGAGTTTTCTCATGGCGACTACTCCTAATTATTTGCTAGCTGTATTAAATGGAGAGCCTGCTACTGGAGTATTTAAGTATGGGAAAGCAGTACCAAATTGTTGTGGTGATTGTAGAGCTCCATCTGTAAAGCCTATTCCTCCAGCTTTAGCATCGCTCGCTTTACAACCAACAGCGGTATTCACACCATCAATTGTGCAGAGTAAGCCCATAGCAACTCTCAGCTCAATATCGACGACATCATCACCAGGTCTACGACCGTTCGGGAATCCTGCAGTATCTCCACCGATTACACCAAGACGATTTTGTTTATCTTTTGCCGCTGGAGTAATAGCAGTATTTAGACGTAACATTTCAGATGCTTTTACATTTTTAGGTTGATTTAAGCCAGGAATACCTAAAAGAAATGCGTTAACTAAGTCAGTTCTTGGAAAGTTTGTTGGCGCAACTACGGCACCACCAGTTGCCTCTTTAAAAAGAACTTCTATTAATGTAGGGAGGGTTGGGTTAGTCACATAGTCAGCAAATTGCCCATCATTCACAGGCTTACTTGCATTAAATTTATCTTTATCTTTAAGACCAATGACGACTTCATTAACTAAAGGCATGCCTAAACGTGAAACTTGAGTCCAAGCACCACCAACTTTACTTGCACTGGAAAGATTGCTTTCAGGATTAGGATTTAATAAGGTGGCTTGAGGTAAGCTTGCTGTTGTCCATCCTCCAATCACTGTATCATTTGAAGCCACTAAACAAGATTGTGGAACTTCTAAAGCAATTGAAGTGACGTTTTTATTTGCAATATTATTCAATCCTTGATCTTCAGCGTTTACGCCTGAAGGTGCGAGTTGAGTCGCAGGAATCTTAATATTCACTAAATCGAATACTTCACCTAAGTTAACAGCAAAAGGATCTTGACGTTGACCGACAAAAACTTTACCAGAACCACAATTTCCAAAGTTAATGTTTTGGACAAATGTATCTGCGTAGGCTTGATAGTTTGGAATTGATTTTGCGCCAACATTATCGAATGGCTTTTTAAAAGAGCCTAAAGTACTTCGATCACCTTTACGTCGGTCACCTTTAATCATGGTAACAGTATATGTTTCAGCGGTATTTTGAGCTGAACTACTATCATTTGTGATTTTACCAATGTTAGATAATGGTACAGAAACATTCTTGCCACCTACAGGAACTTGTAAGTCTTTTAACTCTTGATTGAATTTAAATTGGAAAGTAATGTCTTCTTGCCCATCTCCGTTGTTGTCAATGTGTATTTCATATAAGGCTTTAGGATCTAAAGCGAAATAATTAGGCCCCCCATAAGCATCTTGTAAAGGCTGATAGTTTGCTAGTATGGTTACGAAATTACTTCGGCTCGGCTCATAACTTTTAAACATATAAAAATCTGTAGCGTCAACCTTGGGTGTTTTACTGATTGATGGTGCTTCGCGGTGGCTTGAAGCGAATGATGTCACACTAAAACTACTTAGCATAATTGCTAAAAGTAGGCGAGAGTCCATTTTGTGTCTCCTTGACCATGTTGATCTTGGGTATATTTTTGATTAATTTTTATTCGTCTTATAATTTTCTGATATGAATTTAGATCAGTATAAGACTCTTAATATTTATACTGGTTCGATAGTGAAGTTTCTGTGAGCAAGTTTTAATTTAAAAAATTTTTTGTGCTGTAGTAGATAAGATTAAATAAGTAACATCTAAAAAGTAAACATGTATTTATTGCCAAAATATTTTGATATCTGATACACCCAATTTTGTATTTGATTAGCCGTCATTACTTTGAAATCACGCCAATGATACTTCATCTGTCACCATACCATATCTCAATGCGATTTAATTCAGGGCTATTGTAAGAACACTTGGCCTACCTGAACGATGACCTTCTTGAATAGATTCAAATTGGTAGAGTTGCCAATGGCGACGTTGTAACCGTATAGTTTCAGGTATTCGACTTTGAAGTTTAGCTACTTCTGCTACAGTTTTACCTTCGGATAGCCACAATATGGTTTGTGCGCGTTGTCTTTCTCGCCAATGTGCAGCGTGTTTGGTGAGATCAATAAGTTGTTTTTGTTCAACTGGGTTGAGATGGATTGAAACGATACGTGGCATAGTTGAGCAGCAGCTAATCAAACATACCTTTTCGCATGGTTAGTTTGATTAATCAACTTAATGTATCTTCAACCATTTTTAATGGTTCGATTCACATTACTTTCAGTGATATGGTAATTTTCCGCCAATTCCAATTGAGTGTTGTAATTACGCAAGTAATTGAGTGTTAATAATTGATCCTCTATAGCTAAAGTATGAGGATGCCCTGATTTCTTTTTGAGTAATTCCAGTTCTTTTAAAACCTTTACCATTTCACCAAAAACTGGTCGAGTTACGCCAACCAAACGTTTGAATTCAGAATCTGAAATGAGGCAGTTTTTACTTTCATAAGAGGTTTAATGTAAAATTTTCTGAAATATTTTTAAATAACATTGTAACTGTATGGTTAGTTTAATATTAAAGAAATTTCTAACCAGTGCTTAATTTCAACCACTTAGTCGTCTAAAAAATAAAAATATAATAGTTATAAGTCTTGTTACAAGCTATTAGTCGACAATCGATAGAAAATTTCTCATAGTCCTATCAACAATATTTTGGGAAGAAGTATTATGGATAAGATTACGGTAATTATTAAAGATCAAGAAGAAAATGAATCGATTGTTGTGGCACAGCTCAATGATTTAGAAGACCAAGATATTCCTTTTTTTAAACGAGTTGAGCATATTGAGGTAGAAGGGAATATCATTTTTCCAAATATCGATTTACTTTTTGAAAGTGATATAGATGGAAAGATTTATAAGTTAGTTGCACCTGTGAATGATAAAAGATTTATCTGACCTCAATCTTCTATTTTCAATACGATAAAAGAGACCCACTTATGAGATTCAAATAAGTGGGCTTTATTTGAGAGCAACAAAAGTGATTTAAATCAAGTTGCCATGTCACTGAATACTCGTCCTAGAAAAGCGTTAGATTGGCTTACACTATTAGAGAAGTTTGCTCAACTTGTTGATTATCATAAGGTTTTTGAAACTGTCGCACCTCAGGTTTGAATTCGCCTAGTGTTATGTGATCTCAATGAATTGGGTTAAGCCCTTTAACAATGTCATTAAACTCAGAGCCATTGAGCCAAAAAGATTTTTTTAGAAAAAGGGTAGTCATAATACTTTCCGCTGCTTCACTATTTTGGTTGTCACAAAATAGTCCATAGCTCTCACCTAATACAGTGTTGTTCTCGATGAGACGAATAAAGAAAGCATGTTGTTCGTCAGCATAACCTAGAATAGCATCACGTCGATTGTTCATTTTTTATGTCTCCACATCAAAAATCTTTTGAGTAAAATCTACTGCTAACAGATCAAATATATTCTTGAATTAGATCAATGATTTAAGTTTTTAAAAATAAATTTACTTTTTAAGTCATTGATTTTAAAAATTAATATCAGCTTGTTTTACATCCTTGTCTTAGTTAAACAAGCCAAAATTTGATCTATTAAATTCATTGTTATGCAAAATTAATTGTACGTCAACTTGAATTTGTAACTTTTTCAAGTTAAATTATTTGTAAGTATTTTAAACTTGGGTAAGGAGGAATTATGTCCAAAAAAAACGAATTTGAGCATGGCGGTGCCCGAAGTAATGCAGGACGTAAAGCACAATTCAGTGAGCCAACCAAAGTCATCCGTGTTCCCGAATCTCAAGTTGATTTCATCAAAAATTGGTTACTGAATAATGTCAAAACCGATACTCGTACAGATTTGACTGCTCAAATGAAAATCCAAAATGTGCAAGCAAAGAATGACCGAATTTATCATATTCCACTAGCAACCGAACGAGTTGCAGCGGGTTTTCCATCACCTGCGCAAGATTATGTTGAGCAATCACTCGATTTAAATGAATTTTTAATTCGTAACGAAAACTCGACTTTCATTGTCAAAGCCAATTCACTGTCGATGTTGGACGCAGGGATTGATATTGATGATCCATTAGTGGTGGATCGTAGTCTTTCAGCGAAGTCTGGGGATATAGTGATTGCTTTGATTGACAATGATTTTACGGTCAAACGTTTGATGATTGATCATCATTTCAGCCCTCCAAAGGTATGGTTAAAAGCTGAAAATCCAGATTACCAAAATATTTATATCACAGACGGACAAGAGTTACAGATCTGGGGTGTGGTGACGTATAACTTGAAGCCAATGAGGTAAGCCAATGAGCCTACCACAACGTATTTTTGCTTTAATTGATGTGAATAACTGTTATGTCAGTTGCGAGCGCGTATTCAATCCAAAGTTAGAAAAGCGTCCTGTGGTGGTTCTATCTAATAACGATGGCTGTGTGGTTTCCCGCTCTTATGAAGCAAAAAAGCTCGGCATTCGTATGGCTGTGCCGTTCTTTCAAATCGAAGATATTATTCGTCAGCATCAAGTGCAGGTCTTTTCCAGTAATTATGCTTTATATGCGGAAATGTCGCGTCGTTTTATGAATCTATTAGGCAACTTTGTAGATCCCTCTGAACAGGAAGTTTATTCGATTGATGAATGCTTTTTGGAGTTGACTGCCTATCAGCATAGTCACGATTTAACTGAATATGCACATCAAATTCTAGATACGGTGAAAAACTGGTTGGGTTTGCCATGTTGCATCGGCATTGGTTATTCCAAGACTCAAGCCAAACTGGCCAATAATCTAGCCAAGACACACGCCTGTTTTGATAGTGTCTGTAATATCGTTGCTGAAGACCCATGCGTGATTGAAGACTTGTTACAGCAGATGCCTGTAGGTGAAGTGTGGGGGGTTGGACGAAAGATTCGTCAGCGCTTGGAAAAAATGAATATCTACTCAGTGATGGATTTGGTTCAAGCTGATCCTAAAATGTTAGGTAAGTATTTTTCTGTGGTCATGGAAAATACGGTTAAAGAATTACAAGGCATGGCTTGCTTAGAAATTGAAGATGTTGTGACAGATCGACGACAGGTGTTAAGTAGCCGTTCCTTTGGTCAGCCGATTGAGGATAAAACTAGCCTGAGTGGCGCTTTAACTGAATTTAGCTTACGTGCTATTGAGCGTTTGCGAAAGCAAAACTTACTGTGCAAAGCTATTGGCGTTAGCATTCGTACCAATCGTTTTGACAAAGATCAATATTATCGACCCTATACAGTGATGTATCTATCCGACTATAGCGATGATCGTTTAGAAATTATCAAAGCTGTGTTACAGGGGCTTGATCGAATTTATCAAGCTGGTCATCGTTATAAAAAAGCAGAAGTGATTTTGTTGGATATTATCCCTCAACATAGCCATGCAGTCGATTTATTCCATGACACCAATAAACTGATTGCTCGAAAAAATCTTTCGATCGCTTTTGATAATATTAATAAAAGATTTGGTCGGGATTGTATGACACTAGGGCGATTGATTACGCCGCATGGGCGGGCGTGGCGTATGAATCAAAACCATAAATCACCGAGTTATTTGACCAAGTGGGATGAGCTTCTGAGGGTTCTCTAAAGTATTAATGGTACAGCTTATATTTTTCAATATTAACCTTGAAACTTATTATTTTTCCTTGAGAACGTTTGAATTTAACAAAGTAAGACCCTAATGATTTATTGAAGTATTGTAATAAAAATGTAGAAAATAGATGAATGAAAAATTATCTATTCTTATTAAATATTTCCCGAAATTAAAGATAAGCGTATCTTTTAAATAATAAATTGAATTTGTATGGATTTGATTGAACAAAAGGAAGCCATTTTGACGAGATCGGTTTATGTTAGACTACTCAACTTACGGTATCGCAAATTACCGTGAATAACCAGAATGAGTAGGTAAGATGATTGGGCAGCAGAGAAACAGGCTAGCAGCTTTGGGAATAGATGTTTGGATTCCTCGGGAAGTTGTATGTCAAAAAAACACTGCACCAAGTCTATGGCGAGATCAATTAATTGATGACGTTTCTAAGTCTACAGAACGTACATTTGAAGTTGCACCGATTTTAGAAGATATTCCAGCAACATCTGCACAAACGCCACCGATCGCCGAAATTGAAGTATCGCAGCAAACGAAAGTTGTTACAGAACCTATTGTTAAAGCAGCGCTTGTTGAAAAAGAACAGATTGTTATTACTGCTCAGGTTCAGTCATTTGAATTGCAAATGTATGTGTTGGAAAACTGTGCCATTTTATTAGAAAGCAGTCAGCTCAGCGATGCTCAAAGCCAACTCTGGCAAAATATTCAAAAGGCCAGATTAGGGCAGTATGCTGAATTAAAATGGCCATTTCCTTTGGCTGCTTTTCAGGAAAGTCGGGGACTCTCCTCGTATATTCAAGGTTTTCTCGATGCAACCGCAGCACAAAAAAAGATATTGTGCTTAGGTCAATTGGATTTTATTCAGCATTCTAATATCTTACATTTAGCGAGTTTAGAAGAAATGTTAGCCCAACCTTTATTAAAAAGACGGTTGTGGCAGCTCATGCAATAAAGATCGGAAATCGAATCATGAAGAAAGTTGTTGTATTCAGCCAAATAGATCAAGATGTTTTAGCGCAGTTACAGCAAGATTATCGGGTCGTGCTACTTAATCCTAAACTGGGTGATATCAACGACCAGATTCGAACAGAGGTTGTTGATGCTGATGCCATGATTGGCGCAGGACGACTGTTAAACGAAGGTAATTTGGCACCAGCCCAAAAACTTAAAATCATTTCGACAGTGTCTGTTGGTTATGATAATTACGATGTTAACTATCTTAATCAAAAGAAAATTTGGCTTGCTAATACACCACATGTTTTGACGGAAACAACGGCCGATCTTGCCTTTACTTTGTTGCTGAGTGCTGCACGCAAAGTTCCATACCTTGATGCATGGACCAAACAAGGTCAGTGGAAACGCACGGTATCTACTGAACAATTTGGTATGGATGTTTTTGGTAAAACTCTAGGGATTATTGGCTTAGGGAATATTGGTGCTGCCATTGCCCGTCGTGGATTTTATGGTTTTAATATGAATGTTTTGTACCATAACCGCCGTGAAAAGATTGAGGTGGCTCAAGCATTCAATGCTCAATATCGCGACTTAGACCAGTTATTGCAGCAGTCTGATTTTATTGTAGTTGCTGTTGATTTAAATCATGAATCCCAAGCACTGATTGGCGCAGAACAGTTTGACTTAATGCAAAACCATGCTGTCTTCGTCAATATCGCACGTGGCTCTGTAGTCGATGAAAACGCTTTAATCGAAGCATTAAAACAAAATAAGATCTTTGCTGCTGGATTGGATGTCTATGCCAAAGAACCTCTGCAAAATTCAGCATTATTTGAGTTGCCAAATGCAGTAACCTTGCCGCATATTGGCTCAGCAACGACTGAAACGCGTCAGAAAATGGTGAAACTTGCTTATCAAAATTTAGTGGACGCACTACAAGATAGAACACCTCGTTATCTCGTTAATCCAAAGTTTGAATAATTGCTTACAATGCTGATCAGTCAATTGCTGCATTATTGTGCGGGTCTATCTTTTTAAATTGATTAATATTGGTACACTTTCGACTTTTGAAATTTTGTCTTCGGGGTGTCTGTGTTTGAGAAATTGGCTGAAAAAAGTTTAAATCTAATGGGTTGGGAGCTGGATAATCATTGGGATTTGAATGTTGATCAATGCGTGATGATTGCAGCTCCACATACCAGTAATTGGGATGCTTTATATGCACGGTTGGCATTAAAAGCTTTAGGTGTAAATGTTCGTCTTACGATTAAAGATAGTTACATGAAGTTTCCATTTGGTCCATTTGTGCGTGCAATGGGTGGTATTGGGATTGATCGTAGCGCGAAACAAGAAGGACAAGCGCGACCGAGTATGGTTCAACTCATGAGTGACTTGTTCAAAACACATCCTAAGTTAGTGATGTTAGTGACACCAGAAGGGACGCGTGCTAAACAAGAACAGTGGAAAACTGGCTTTTATCATGTTGCAACCACCGCAGGCGTACCGATTGCATTGGCGTATATGGATTATGCTAAGAAAAAAACAGGTGTAGGAAAAATTGTTTATCCTACGGGAGATTATGAAAAAGATATGGTTGAAATTATGTCTTTTTATGCAGAGATTAATGCAAAGTTTCCAGAGAAATTTAGTGTCGATCAACGTTATATAAACACGAAATAATAGTGTTGATTTCAAAAATATAAACTAAGGCAGGATTTTCCTGCCTTTTATAACACTTCGTTGCAAATATCTTCATTTTCTAATGTTATATTAAATTTCTTTATTAGAATCATAGAGAAACGACTTGAGATCGCTGCTGCTTGCATGTGGTTTATTGGCCACTACTCAATTGAGTCATACTCAGATCTTTTTGCCTACACAGGCAATTGGACAAACAGAAGTACCTGAAATTGGCAGTGGTGTAGGTTTGCTTGATCAACAGAAAGAAAAACTGATTGGTGAAAAAGTTTATCGTGAAGTTCATCGACAGATGCCAACGGTACAAGATGCGTGGTTAGAAGATCAATTTCTACAGGTTTTTTCAGGTATTCTTAGTCAGACTCAGCTTGGTCAACCGATTGGTTTAGTGGTTATAAAAGATCCACAAATTAACGCATTTGCAGTGCCTGGTGGTTTGTTTGCATTAAATACAGGCTTAATTACATCTGCAAAAAATTTGGATGAAATAGCAGGGGTCATGGCACACGAGATCGCCCACGTTGCACAGCGACATTACAGTCGTTCACAAGAAGCATTTAAAGGACAGGGGTTACTTGCTCTTGCAGGTATTCTTGTCGGTGCTGCAATCGCATCTAAAGCAGATGGTGATGTTGGTTCAGCGGTGATGTTAGGCACTCAAGCTGCGTTGATGGACAAGCAACTCAGTTATAGTCGTAATCAAGAGCGTGAAGCAGACCGTATTGGTATGCAGTTTATGTATTCTGCTGGATACAATCCACAAAGCATGGCAGATTATTTCGAAACCATGCATCGTGAAACAAGTCGTGTGAGTTTCTTACCTGATTTTTGGCTCACTCATCCACTAACGACAGAGCGTATGAGTGAAGCCCGATTACGAGCAAACCAACTCCCAAAAGTAAAATCAAAAATATATGATCTTGATTTTGAGATTTTAAAGTTATATACGCTCGTAATTTCAAACCAAGCGACAGAAACTCAATTACAAGCTTTTGCAAATCAAAAAAATACAGCTGCACAATTAGCGCTAAGTAAGTTTTATTTAGAACGTGGTGATTATACTCAGGCACAAGCAAATTTAGATTTGGTAAAAGCAAAGCTTAAATATCATGTATTGGTCCCACTGATTCAAACAGATATTTACTTAGGGCAAAATAAATTTGATCAGGCTTATAGTAGTATAAATTTCATTCAAAAAACGATGCCTGAAAATAGGGCACTATCTTATAAACTTGCAGAAGTTTTAATTCGGCAAGGGCAGGCTGCTCAAGCTCAAACATTGGTTCAACGGTTTATTCATAAAAACCAGAGAGATATTGAAGGTTGGCAACTGTTGCAGCAGGCAACAAACTTAGATAAAAGTTCGCCACTACAAGCAATTAATGTGCTTTGTTACCGTGCTGAAGCTGAGTATTGGTCAGGATATGAGGAAAATGCGATTAAATCGATGTTGCACGCTCAACGTTTAGCTAAAGGAAATTTAGCCATGTCAGCAAAAATTGACTCTCGCTTAAAACAAATGCAAGATGATCGCCGTATGAAAATTTAATCTTTATCAAGAATTAAGAGAAATAAAAATCATCAAAGGACAATGTTTGTGTGGTGCTGTGCAGTATCAATATTATGGTGAAATTGAAAACAGCATTCTATGCTATTGTAGTGACTGTCAGCAGGCGCAAGGCTCAATCGCTGGTTGGAATAGCCCACTTGACGAAACACAATTTAAAATTCTGTCAGGACATGATCAGCTCAAAGAATATTTCCACACACCGAATAAAGCACGCGTATTTTGTCAAAACTACGCAAGCCCACTTTACTCATATCGTACCGATTTAGCTAATGTGATTCGTTTACGCCTAGGAACAGTGACAGATGGGAATCTTCCTGCACCAAAAGAAGAATTTTTTACTGAGCACAAACCAAACTTTATTGAATTAAGATAAGATGATCTGCCTAAAAAATCGCTGAGAAGTTAGAACATTTATGAAGAAAATTTTAGTTTTTATTTTTGCGATAAGCAGTGTGGGGATTAGCTCAGCAGCATCAGTTGAGCAATATGTCAATTCGGTTGAGAAAATTCGTAGTGTCTATGCACAGGATATTCGTAGTTTTTTACGTAGCCTTAATCCACAGATTTCACAGTTCACACCTGAGCAGCAAGCTCAGTATTGTGGTATTAATCAGCGTTATATTCAGGATATGTCAGATGCGATTGAAAAAAATCGCTCATCCTTGCCGCCACAATATGCAAATATGACTAAACAGGATGTAATCAAACAAGTCACTGAGTCAAATGAGATGCAAATGCTAGTGAAATATAACGTTCAGTGTGATTTTAAGTAAAAATAATCTCTTGGGTTCATGATTAAAAATGAATCCAGTTTTTTAATTGAATAGATTATATAAAGGGGGGTTAAGCAGATTAGCTTAATTTTGCTTTAATTTTAGCAGATACTTGTGCAGGATCGGCACGTCCGGCTATGATCGGACGTAGAGAATTCATCACCTTACCCATATCTTTCATGCTAGTAGCTTCTTGAGCAGCAATCGTTTGCTCAATGATGGAATCAAGTTCTTCCTCAGTCATAGCGGCTGGTAGAAATTGAGAAATAACCTCAACTTCGGCTTGTTCCTTACTAGCTAAATCATCTCGACCAGCGCCAGAAAAGGCCTTGATCGATTCTTTACGTTGTTTAATTTGCTTTTCAATGACCGCAAGAACCTGAGCATCGTCAAGCTCTATGCGCTCATCGACTTCGATTTGCTTAATTGCTGCTTGTACACCACGAATAACCGTTACTGTCGCCATATCTTTGGCACGCATTGAGTTTTTTAATACGTCAGTAATTTGGTTTTTTAAAGTATTCATAGTCTCTTCAGCAGTCAATCACAAATTAATTAGTAAAGGCGAGTAGTACGTACAGATTCGCGAGTCAATTTCTTTTGATAACGCTTAACTGCAGCAGCTTTTTTACGCTTACGCTCTTGAGTTGGTTTCTCATAGAATTCGCGCTTACGAACGTCAGCTAAAACACCCGCTTTTTCGCATGAACGCTTGAAACGACGGATAGCTACGTCTACTGGTTCGCCTTCTTTCAACTTAACTTGTGGCATGTAAAATCCTCTAAGATTATGGATAAGATCTAATGCACGATTGCACTAGATCGCAAGTGAAGGTCAGTATTTTACTCATTTACAACTCAGATCACAAGTCTATAATAGCTCTGATATTATTTTTGATCGTTGTAAAGGCAGTTTAATGATTGTTTTGGGCTTAGAAACTTCGTGTGATGAAACTGGGTTAGCACTCTATGATAGCG
The DNA here is from genome assembly GCF_013391535.1 of Acinetobacter sp. SwsAc4. Lineage (NCBI taxonomy): Bacteria > Pseudomonadati > Pseudomonadota > Gammaproteobacteria > Moraxellales > Moraxellaceae > Acinetobacter > Acinetobacter sp. SwsAc4. The sequence goes on along the minus strand of NZ_JACAXC010000028.1, from coordinate 7,322 downwards.
AGCTCGGCTTACGTGGACAGGTTTTGTATAGCCAAATCAAACTGCATGCAGAATATGGCGGTGTCGTTCCTGAATTGGCTTCACGTGATCATGTTCGTAAGATGATTCCTTTAATTAATCAATTGCTTGAGCAGAGTGGTGTTAAAAAGCAAGAGATTGATGCTGTTGCCTATACCCGTGGTCCAGGATTGATGGGTGCACTGATGACTGGGGCTTTATTTGGTCGCAGTTTGGCGTTTGCATTTAATAAACCTGCGATCGGTGTGCATCATATGGAAGGCCATATGCTTGCGCCATTGCTTTCGGAAACTCCACCGGAATTTCCATTTGTGGCTTTATTGGTTTCGGGTGGACACACTCAACTCATGGCAGCCTATGGCATCGGTCAATACGAATTGCTCGGTGAGTCAATTGATGATGCAGCCGGTGAAGCCTTTGATAAAGTCGCAAAAATGATGAAATTGCCTTATCCAGGTGGGCCGAATATTGCAAAATTGGCGTTACAGGGTGATGCCAAGGCATTTGAATTCCCACGACCAATATTACATCAAGGTTTAGATTTTTCTTTTAGCGGTCTTAAAACCGCAGTTTCTGTACAATTGAAAAAGCTCGGTGAAGAGAATCGTGATGCCGATGTGGCGGCTTCTTTTCAAGAAGCTGTTGTCGATACACTCGCTAAAAAATCTGTGAAAGCTTTAAAGCAAACAGGTTTAAAACGTTTGGTGATTGCAGGTGGTGTGAGCGCCAACCTAAGATTACGTGAGCAATTGGAAACATCACTTAAAAAAATCAAAGCTCAAGTCTATTATGCCGAGCCTGCATTGTGTACTGATAATGGTGCCATGATTGCCTTTGCTGGATACCAACGTTTAAAAGCTGGGCAACATGATGGTTTGGCGGTGACGACGACGCCAAGATGGCCAATGACTGAGTTACAACCGACCTAAAATGGAACTTATCATTTTTGTAGGTGGGCAAGCTTCAGGTAAATCAACATTCTTTAAGCGATATTTTTCTGATACTCATATTCGTCTCAATCTTGATATGTTGAAAACCAGACATCGTGAAAAAATATTGTTTAATGCATGTTTAGAAGCAAAACAGAAAGTTGTTATTGATAATACCAATCCAAGTAAATTCGATCGAAAGATATATGTTCAAGATGCAAAAAATGCTCACTTTAAAGCGATCGCATACTATTTTGATAGCGGTTTGGATGATGCTCTTTTGCGGAATGAACAACGAGTAGGTAAGGCGAAAATTCCTAGAGTTGGTGTTATTTCAACTTTTAAAAAGTTAGAAATACCTGAACTTGATGAGGGTTTTGATGAAATTTACAGCGTTTCAATTGATCAAGAAAATGGCTTTAATGTGAGATTGCTGTATCTAAGAGAACAATAATGAGATTTGAAGATTTAGATACAAGATTAAGAAAATATGAGACGGCTTACGATTTCTGTATTCCGCCCGAAAATTATATTGTCGTAAGGTTGGATGGTCGTGGGTTTACACGGTTAACCAAAGAAATCTGGCAATTCGAAGCGCCATTTGATGTACATTTTAGGGATTTAATGGTAGAAACCACAACCCATTTATTACAGTGTGGTTTTAATATCGTTTATGGTTATACCCAGAGCGATGAAATTTCTCTTTTATTCCATTACCGCGATGAAAGTTTTAACCGTAAGGAACGCAAAATTCTTTCTATTTTAGCAGGTGAAGCCAGTGCAAAATTCTCGGTGATGCATGGTCAAATTGCTACTTTTGATGCTCGAGTTTGTGTTTTACCCAATTCGCAATTAGTAGATGACTATTTCCGTTGGAGACAAGAGGATGCTCATCGAAATGCATTAAATGCACACTGCTATTGGATGTTAAGAAAATCGGGTCATGCAGTAGGTGAAGCAACGGAACAAGTTAAAGGGTTAAATCGTCAAGAAAAGCATGATTTACTCTTTTCACAGCAGATTAATTTTAATGAACTTCCTGCATGGCAAAAACGTGGTACAGGTGTTTATTGGAAAGACGTTGAGAAAACGGGTCTGAATCCGAAAACTGGTGAAATTACACAAACGACAAGAAGGCAATTAGTTGCTGATTTTGATTTGCCTTTAAATGAGTTTTATAGTGAATTTATAGGTCAAAATTTTTTTTGAAAATATTTTTATGAACTACCGTTCATAATGGAGTTGTAAGTTGAAAATTTCTTATATTTTTACATGTGGCCGATTAGAGTCTTTATTTAAGATTCTCTGTCTCACTCAACAAGGTGAGAAAAAGGTCGAGTCAAAAGAAAAGGTCGTTGAACAATATAGAAAAGACATCGCTTTAGGACGTCCTTTTGAAGAAACTGAACTTTATCAAATCATTGAGCAAAGTGAAGAAAAGATTGTTATTAACCGCTTGAGTAATATTCTGCGTGAAAAACCTACTCAGCAGAAGGGTAGCTTTGATGCGGACGAATATAAGACTGGCGCATGGTCTGAGTTTAGTGATTATAAGCTGGCGGTTCGATTCTCAAATGCGAAAACCGAGTTAAGTGAAAAGCACTTTGCGAAAACGGGTGAATACATGACCAGTCGTGGTATTGCAAAATTGACAGGTTTTAATCCAAGCAATATTAAGAATATGCTGCATCATAAAAGAAGTGTGGTGAGAAAAATGCTCACAACCTTAGAGAAGTTAGCAAAAGAGTATTAATATTTAAGCTGTATGTTTGATGCAGAGAAAATTTATTTTCTGCATCAATTCTGAACTAATACAATTTCAAGACTTTTAATCTTTAAACGCATTTTGATTTTCGACATCAATATATTCAAGATAACCACGACCTTGAACTTTTTGGTTTTGATATTCACCCGTGAAAGTGTATGCACTTGTATAACCGATCCCATGACCATAGCGGTATGGGCTGTCGACTTCAGCGATAATTTCTAGCAGTTTCTGATTAGCATTATCCTTCTCAGACCATGAAAACAATTGCGGTAAACGCATTTTTTACCACTTGTGGAAATATAATCATCAACTTGATGTGAAATAATTTTAAATTCCACGTTGGTATACACTTCAGCAGGTTGATCTGTGTGGCGAATAACGATGTGGCTCAGGTAGTAGTGGAAACAAGATGCCATAGTGTGTCCATGTATAGAATTTTTCTTCAGTTCTAGGACGAATGATTTCTGGTGCAGAAAAAGGAGTCGTTGAATATTTAATCGCTTGCTCTAAGGTGCTTTGTGCAAGTAATAAACTTTTACCCAAAATTTTGCTTGTAAGGGATGAGGGTGGCAATTGTTTTTTCATCTTGTTTCCTACGTTCTTTCCAGACTGAAAAGCTAGGTTAAAAACAATTGCCTTTGCTAAGCGGAAATAAGGACAAAGCCAAAGCTTTTTAGGGCAATCTCCTTAATCCTTGTTAGACAATTTTTCAAGGTTTTGCGAGCCAATCCAGTGTTTAGAGAACTGGTAAGCTGCACGCCCTGAACGCTGCCCACGAGCTTGGCACCATTTCAAACTTTCAGCACGAACAATGTCGTTATATTCCAAATTTGCTTGAACAATATAATGCTCGACAATTTCTAAATACAGTTGTTGATCCATTGGGTAGAAGGAAAGCCACATGCCAAAACGATCAGACAGTGAAATTTTTTCCTCAATCGCTTCCTGTGGATGTAACTCGGTATATTGAGGAACATCCACTTTACGCACAGGCGTATTTTCATGCATAAATTCAGGTAGTAAATGACGGCGGTTACTGGTTGCATAAATAATAAAATTACTTGAACCCGATTGAAGTGAGCCATCCAAGACACTTTTTAAACTACGATAATTTTCATCTTCTGCGTTAAACGCAAGATCGTCACAATAAACAATAAATTTTTCAGGGCGATGTTCTATTAATTTTTGGATTTTAGGTAAATCAGAAAGATCATCTCGTTCAATTTCAATTAAACGCAAACCTTGTGCTGAATACTCTGTAAGCAAGGCGCGAACAATCGATGATTTCCCTGTACCACGTGAACCTGTGAGTAAAACATCATTGGCAGGTAAGCCATTGAGAAACTGTAAAGTATTTTGAATAATCTTGGCTTTCTGGCGTTCAATTCCTTTTAGATCTTCTAAATACAATTTTTTAGGTTGTTGAATTGCAACTAGTTGTTGATTTTCCCATCGAAAAGCAATCGCAGAAAAATCTGTTGGCTGTTTAGGTGCAGGGAGAACTTGTTGTAACTGTGTCAAAACACTAGATAAAGATTGAAGAATAGATTCGGGTAAATCAAGAATAGCCATAAACACAAACCAAACTCAGTGATTAATGATTAGGGATACTATCATTGCTATAGCTGAAATGAAGAAAATATCATTAAAAATGTTGCAAATGGTCAATTTTACCCTTGATTGTTGGTGCTGCTTTTTGCATTGTATAAGTGCGAGATGATAAGAATATAATGAAAAAATAGGAATGCTAATGTTCAATAGAGCTCAAGAAAAAAGAAATACATATCAATTGCATAAAATCGATATGTTAAAAGAGAGCTTGCAACATGCGAGTTCTTATGCGGAATGGAAAGAAATTGCACTAAAACTGGACGAAGAAGCGGGGCATGAAGCATGGAAATATGACAATCAATCGCCTTACTTTGATGCAGAAATTTTGTCTAAACGATACAACTTATTAAAAAAATATCGAATGCAACATCGAACTTTAGATTTAATTTATGTTCTCCGTGAAGGCTTATCTTATGACTTCGCCAATATTGGTCATCCAATGTTATTTGCACAAACCTATATAGGTACGAAAAGAATTATCGAAAACTATGTTGAAGAAATGAGTGAATGTCTTCGCTATTTAGCTTCTAGTGAATGTATTACTTTTCAACTCAAAGAAAAAATTCAATTTTTTAAAGAATGTCAAAGAGCCTATGGACAACCTGCCCTTATGTTTTCTGGTGGTGCAACACTGGGTTTATTTCATACAGGTGTATGTAAGGCTTTGCTCGAACAAGATTTGATGCCTCGAGTCCTGTCTGGTTCAAGTGCAGGGGCGATCATGACGGGCATGTTGGGGGTATCCTCGGCTGATAAAATTCCAGAACTGCTCGAAGGCGAACATTTTTTTAGTGATGCTTTTCAATTCAGGAAAATTTCAGAGCTAATTCGAGGTCATGGTGGTATTGCTGATGTCATGTATTTGAAAAAATTCCTGATGCAAAATTTGGGTGATGTGACATTTGCAGAAGCCTATCAACAGTCAAAGCGACATATTAATATTGTAATTGCCCCGTATAACACAGCACAAAACCCACGGATTATGAATGCACTCACAGCGCCGAATGTTTTGGTGTGGAGTGCTGTTTTAGCATCTTGTGCTGTACCTGTATTATTTCCGCCTGTGCACTTAACCAGTAAACGTTACGATGGTCAGCATACACCTTATTTGGCCAATACCAAGTGGGTGGATGGGAGTATGCGTAGTGATTTTCCACAAGAAAAAATGGCTCGTTTGTATAATATAAATTACACCATTGCCAGCCAAGTAAATCCGCATATCGTGCCATTTATGCAAAGTGATACTGAACGGTTTCGTCGCGATGTTCTAAACTGGCCTAAACGAATTATTCGGCATCAAGGCAAATCGCTTGCTCTGGAAGTTATGGATTTAACACGTAATTATATGGGCAGTTTTTTCCCGATTCGCCGTGTTTTAGATCATGGATATGGCATTTTAGGGCAGCGTTATTACGGCGATGTAAATATTATTGCGCGCTATGGTTTAAGACATTATAGCTATATGCTTAAAAATCCACGTCCGAAACTCTTTAAGGTTTTGCAGCAAGAGGGAGAGCGAGCGACATGGCCGAAGATTTCATCTATTGAAATTCATGCACGGATTGGAAAAACGATTGAGCATTGTTTAACATCACTGCGTAAGCAGCAAGAAAAGCAACAGAATGAGTTTTACTACGTTGATCTTTGATTCAAATATTCAACTGGATAATTTGAGTTTAAGTACTAAACCTGAAAGCTATGCTTTTGGGCGGCGTTTATATCGTTGCCAGATTGAGCAACAACAATATTGGCTTAAATTTCATTTAATCAATAGCCATGATGTTTTAGAGCAAGCGTTTGAGCGAGAATTAAGTTTCTATCAACAAAACTCTGAAGTTAGACAGAATTTTTTATTGCCCCATCAAATTATACCGCTTTGTCATATTAAAAATGACGATGACTTTCCACAGTTTGGGGTAGGGTTGCTTAGTGTTGCTACAAATGTATTTTTTAGTCCTATTCAGGTAACAGATAGCATCCAAGTTATCTGCCATAAAATTTTAACTGCGCTGCAAGCCATTCAAAGTATGCATCAATTAGGTTGGATTCATGGCGATTTAAAAGCAGAGCATTTTCGATTATATGAAAATTCATGCAGGCTCATTGATTTTGAACAAAGTTATCAATTACAACCAATCCAAAATTTAACCGCAACTCCTCATTATATGGCACCTGAGCTTTTTCATGGGAAGCCAAAAACAATACAAACTGATTTATATGCTTTTGGCATCATTGTTTATGAGTGGTTATCCCAAAGCAAATTAACTGCAAAAAACTACCATGAATGGGCCATCCTACATTGCCAGAAATTAGAAATTAAATTACCTGATGAATTGCGGTGTTTTTTGCCTTTATTAACAGGCTTATTGCAGAAACATCTAAAACAGCGATTTAGCTCAGCAATAGAGGCAAAAAATTGTTTGAATGCAATTGATTTGCTGTAAAAATAAACATAAATGTTTGATTTGAATATTATATGTGCATTTGGTAGAGTTTTTTGTCAGAAAGACTTGTCATAACGAGTGTTTCTCACTAATATGCATACCCATCGGGGGCGTGGCGAAATTGGTAGACGCACTGGATTTAGGTTCCAGCGCCGCAAGGTGTAAGAGTTCGAGTCTCTTCGCCCCCACCAAATTTAAAAAGCAAGATTTTCTTGCTTTTTTTATGATTAAATCAGAAATGAATTGATCATAGGGTTATAGAGGATTGGTGTAATGGTAGCATGACGGTCTCCAAAACCGTTCGTCAAGGTTCGAGTCCTTGATCCTCTGCCAAATATCAAAAGGAACTTTAAATAAGTTTCTTTTTTTATTTCAAGAGTTTTTCATTTGTATACGAAAAAAGCATTAGCTTTCAGATGTATAGTTTTTTTCTTTGTACACGACAAAAAAAGACAACTCATTGAAATAATGGCATAATACTTGTTTTCTGACGACGAATATGATGACACATTTCAATGAGTTACATCTCATCTTAAACAAATATCTAAAGTG
>NZ_JACAXC010000027.1:0-41349 GCF_013391535.1 Acinetobacter sp. SwsAc4 | reverse complement strand
TTTAGATATTTGTTTAAGATGAGATGTAACTCATTGAAATGTGTCATCATATTCGTCGTCAGAAAACAAGTATTATGCCATTATTTCAATGAGTTGTCTTTTTTTGTCGTGTACAAAGATTATTGTTACTTTTTCGCTAAAGCTTTCTCTATATCAGCTTCTAAAGCTTCAGGTTTAGTGGTTGGTGCATATCGCCCCAAAACTTCACCATTACGACCAACCAAGAACTTTGTGAAGTTCCATTTGATATTTTGACTACCCAAAATACCTTTTGCCTCACGTGTCAAAAATCTAAAAATAACGTGTGCTTCCGGCCCTTTCACATCAACCTTTGCAAACATTGGAAAAGTTACACCATAGTTCCTTTGACAAAAATTCCCAATTTCCTTATTTGTCCCTGGATCTTGCCCTCCAAATTGATTGCAAGGAAACCCTAAAATTTCTAATCCTTGAGTTTTATATTTTTCGTAAAGCTTCTCGAGTCCTGCAAATTGCGGAGTGAAACCGCATTTACTTGCGGTGTTCACAATCAGCATGACCTTGCCTTTATAATCAGCGAGCGCCTTTGTTTCTCCCTCTAACAATTCAGCTTCAAACTGATAAATGTTACTCATGGATAGGTTTCCTCGTCATTCTTTTCTTCTGTTTTAAGTTGTAATGATGCCGAATTCACGCAATAACGCAGTCTTGTCGGCTGTGGACCATCCTCAAACACATGACCCAAATGTGCATCGCAATCATGGCAGACGATTTCCGTTCTGACCATACCATGCGATAAATCTTCATGTTCTTCTATTGCAACAGCATCAATTGGTCTATAAAAACTTGGCCATCCACAACCGCTATCGTATTTCGTTTCAGATGAAAAGAGTTCTGCACCACAACATCGACAGACATAAATACCATGCTGTTTGTTATTCCAATATTGCCCTGTAAATGCTGGTTCTGTGCCTTTCTGACGAGTAATACGATATTCTTCTGGTGATAGTTCTCTTTGCCATTCCCGCTCTGTTTTATTGACTTTTCCCATAACCTACACCTTTTATTCTGATGTTAAAAATATCTCGATGATCAGGTTTTATATTTACGCCATTCATAACAAAAACTCTAGTCTCATAACGTACAATTTAGTGAAATTTAAGCATTAATTTTTTAATAGCAAAAAGAAAGCAATTTTAAATTTAAAGGTAAGCAAATTTTAACAAAACTATCTTTCTCGTAAGCAAAGATAGTGTTATTCTTGTTTGGCACGGTTGTATAGGACAAAAAATGTCTCAGAAAAAAAGTGTGGTTTTTCAAAAACTCTTACCAACAATCAAACAATATCAACAATCAGGTTTTACCTATGAGAAAATTGTTGAATTACTTAGAGATCAACATGATCTAGATTTGGTAAGTGTCGAAACCTTTAAAAGTTATTTATACCGATATGCAAAAGTGAATCCAGCTATGTCTAAAAATACTGTTACATCCCACTCTGCTCAATCAAATCGTGAAATTAAGAAATCATCGAAACTTGAGCATGTTTGCTACGACATTCGTGGACCAGTATTACGCGCCGCCAATGAAATGGAGGAGCAAGGACACAAAATCATTAAGCTCAATATCGGCAACCCTGCACCTTTTGGTTTTGAAGCTCCACAAGAAATTATCAATGATGTTGCATTAAACCTACCGAATGCGATTGGTTATACAGACTCCAAAGGGATTTTCCCTGCGCGTAAAGCCATTTGCCAGTATTATCAGCAAAAAGGCGTTTTTGATATGCACGTTAATGATGTGTATGTCGGAAATGGCGTGTCTGAACTGATTGTGATGGCGATGCAAGGCTTATTAAACGATGGCGATGAAATGCTCGTTCCTATGCCTGACTATCCATTATGGACAGCAGCAGTTAATCTGTCTGGTGGTAAAGCTGTTCATTATAAATGTGATGAAGAAAACTATTGGTATCCTGATCTTGCGGATATGGAAAGCAAAATCACAGCAAATACGCGTGGTATTGTCATTATCAATCCAAACAACCCAACAGGTTCTGTTTACCCACGTCATGTATTGCAGCAAATTGTTGCTTTAGCTAAAAAGCATGACTTAATTTTGTTTGCAGATGAAATCTACGACAAAATCGTTTATGACGGCATTGAGCATGTTGCTGTTGCAGCTTTGGCTGGCAATCAACTTTGCATTTCATTTAATGGTTTATCAAAAGCCTATCGTATTGCTGGTTATCGTGCAGGTTGGATGGCGATCACAGGTGATAAATCACGTGCTGCAGACTATATTGAAGGTTTAGACATGCTTGCTTCAATGCGTTTGTGTGCGAATCATCAAGCACAATACGCAATTCAAACTGCACTCGGTGGCTATCAGTCTATCAATGATTTAATTCGTCCAGGCGGTCGTCTGTATGAACAACGTAATATTGCATGGGAAATGTTAAATGAGATTCCTGGCGTAAGCTGTGTTAAGCCTGACGGAGCAATGTACTGTTTCCCAAAACTAGACCCTGAGATCTATCCGATTGAAGACGATGAGAAATTGATGTTGGATTTATTAAAGGCTGAAAAAGTTTTGTTGGTTCAAGGTACAGGTTTTAATTGGCCAAGCCCAGATCATTTCCGAGTAGTGTTCTTACCTGCTGAAAATGAGCTACGTGAAGCAATTAATCGTTTAAGCCGTTTCTTGGCGAAAATGCGTTAAGCAAAATTGGCAATAAAAAGGAAGCAAATCGCTTCCTTTTTTTAAGATGAATAAGTTGAGTATTCAAAATAAACATGCGAAAAATTCTTTTAGAAAATTAGGCTTAGCTTGTTTATAGATGAAATTAAAACAGACGTACACATGGTTACTTTTTTATGGCAACTTCAATGACCTAATTCAGTTTGTGCAAGATCTAATCCCGCATCAGCAGATTTGGTCATCCATTCCAAGCCTTTTTAGTATTAATGCTAACACCGTCATCACCATAGAGGTATATAATACTGAGCGTATAATTGCCCTTTTTGTGCCGCCTGTGTATACCACTTTAACGCTGTGGGATTATCTTCTTCAGCCCCTTCGCAATAATCATACATATACCCTACAGAAAAAAGTGCATCAGCATTTCCCTTTGCAGCCGCCTTTTTGAACCACTCTAATGCTTTACCAAAATCTTGATCGACATCATTTCCATAATAATAAGCATCTCCAAGATTATTTTGGGCAATCACATCACCGCTTTTTGCTTGTTGAACGAGTTCTTGGCTAAAAGATACATCCTCAGCTTGAGCTAAAGAAATTGCGCTCATACTTAATAATATTGAAAATACGATATTCTTTAATTTCATTCTTGAACCCGCTTTGGTACATTTTTATGCAGATACATTCTAGCGGTCAAACAACTTAAGTAAATGTATATTTATATTTCCATATAAATCAAAAGTTAATTTTTATTAATTTATAAAAAGCACAGAACAAATAGACAGTTTGCCAAAATATTAAGCATGCCATTTTCGGTTTGCATGCTAAACTATGCGTTGCTTTGAAAAAGGATAGTCCTTCTATGCGGTTTGTTCATCTCGGTATCCATACAGAATTTTCGATTACGGAATCGATTGTTCGCATACCTGATTTGGTCAAAGCTGCCGTTAAAGATGACATGCCTGCGCTTGCATTAACAGACTTATCCAACTTGCACGCTGCGGTGAAATTTTATGAAGCTTGTTTAAAAAAAGGCATTAAACCTGTTTTAGGCAGTGTCATTCGACTGAATGACGCAGAGCACCGCGCAACCTTATTAGCTATGAGCAGTAAAGGTTGGCGAAATCTAACCGAAATCGTATCTCGGGGCTTTATTGAAGGACAACAACTTAGTATCCCATGCGTACAAAAAGAATGGATACTTGAACAATCAGAAGATTTAATTGTATTGCTTGGACAGCATAGTGATGTTGGCAAAATGCTTTGTTCATCCAATCCACAAAAAGCAGAACCTTTGTTAGAAGCATGGATTGAAAAGTTTGGTAATCGTGTTTATTTAGCTTTAACACGTACTGAACGTGTTGGTGAAGAAGATTTTATTCAACAAGCCGTTAAACTCGCTGCTAAATATCAAATTGGTGTCGTTGCACATAATGATGTTCACTTTGTTGAACAAGATGATTTTGAAGCACATGAAGCACGTGTGTGTATTGCCGATGGTTATGTCCTTGGTGACGATAAACGTCCTAAGAATTATAGCTCTGAACAGTATTTTAAAACTGGTGAGCAAATGTCTGAGCTGTTCTCAGACATTCCAAGCGCGATTGAAAACACTTATCAAATTGCAAAACGCTGTAATGTTGCCTTACAGCTCGGTACTTATTTCTTACCTGATTTCCCGATCCCAGATGGTTATACCATCGACACCTATTTCGAACATTTATCTCGTACAGGTTTAGAGGAACGCTTAAATCACCTTTACCCTATTGCTGAACGTGATGAAGATTGGGCTGAAATTCGTAAACCTTATGATGATCGTATCAAGTACGAAGTTGATATTATTTTAAAAATGGGTTTTCCGGGTTACTTCCTGATCGTCATGGACTTTATTCAATGGGCCAAAAATAATGGTGTGCCTGTAGGTCCTGGCCGTGGTTCGGGTGCTGGTTCATTAGTTGCCTACAGTTTAAAAATTACTGACCTTGATCCATTACGTTATGATTTGCTTTTCGAACGTTTCTTAAACCCTGAACGTGTCTCAATGCCCGATTTTGACGTCGATTTCTGTATTGCAGGTCGTGACCGAGTGATCGAATATGTCGCACAAAACTACGGTCGTGAAGCCGTTTCACAGATTGCGACTTTTGGTACGATGGCTGCAAAAGGCGCAATCCGAGATGTTGCACGTGTCTTAGGTAAGTCTTATGGTCTGGCTGACCGTATTTCCAAAATGATTCCGACCAAGCCGCTTGGCGTTGATCTAGTCACTGCGATTGACATGGAACCACAGCTCAAAGACATCGTGACCAACCCATCAAACCCTGATAATGACGATGCTGCTGAAATTTGGGAAATGGCACTTAAGCTCGAAGGCATTACACGAAACACAGGGAAACACGCAGGTGGTGTAGTCATTGCACCCGGAAAAATTACCGATTATTCAGCGGTACTGTGTGAAGCAGATGGAACAAGTCGTGTTGCGCAATACGATAAAGATGATGTTGAAGCTGCAGGTCTGGTTAAATTTGACTTCTTAGGTTTGCGTAACCTCACAGTTATTGAAGATGCCGTTCAAAATATTAATAAAAGAATCAAATCTGAAATTCCTCTCGAAATTGCAAATGTTCCATTAGATGACAAGGATGCTTATTTAGTCTTTGCGAACGCCAATACAACTGCGGTGTTCCAGTTTGAATCCGTCGGCATGAAAAAAATGCTCAAGGAAGCAAGACCGAGTAAATTTGAAGAAATTATTGCCTTCGTTTCTTTATACCGCCCCGGTCCAATGGATCTAATTCCAGACTTTATCCATCGTATGCATGGTGGTGAGTTCGAATATCTACATCCATTGCTAGAAAGCGTACTTGAACCTACCTACGGGATTATGGTTTACCAAGAACAGGTGATGCAGGCAGCACAGTTCTGCGCAGGCTATACACTTGGTGGTGCAGATTTACTTCGCCGTGCCATGGGTAAAAAGAAACCTGAAGAAATGGTTAAACAGCGCCAAATCTTTATTGAAGGTGCTGCAAAAAAAGAGATTGATGAAGCGACAGCAAACCATATCTTCGACTATATGGAAAAGTTCGCAGGTTATGGATTTAACAAATCACATGCTGCAGCCTATGCCCTTGTTGCCTATCACACTGCATGGTTAAAAGCACATTATCCTTCAGAATTTATGGCGGCGGTTTTATCATCAGAAATGCAGAATACTGACAGTATCGTATTTTTAATTGATGACTGCCGTAATAATAAATTAGAAGTGCTACCGCCTTCCGTAAATATGTCTTTGTATCATTTCCATGCCAGTGATGAGAAAACTATTGTTTATGGTCTCGGTGCAATTAAAGGTGTCGGCGAACAAGCGATGCAATCGGTCATCGACTCACGCATCAATGAAGGTCCATACAAGGATTTATTTGATTTCTGTCATCGAATCGACCTGAAAAAAATCAATAAACGTACCTTAGAAGCCTTAATTCGTGCAGGTGCATTGGATTGTTTAGGCATTGAACGCTCAAGCTTAATGGCTCAATTGCCTGAAGCTGTTCAAGCGGCTGAACAAGCACGAAGTAACCGTGAGACGGGTATCATGGATTTATTTGGTGAAGTTGAAGAAGTTCAACGCAAACCTGCTAAACCTGTGAAACCGTGGTCAGACGAAGTTCGCCTTAAAGGTGAAAAAGATACGCTTGGATTGTATCTCACTGGTCATCCGATTGATGTCTATCGTCCAGAATTAAAATCGTTTATTCCAGCAAAATTAAATGAACTAACACCTACTCGTCGTGGTGTCACGACCGTCTTTGCTGGTTTAGTCGTTGATATTGCCAACTTCCCGAACCGTATCATGATTACACTAGATGATGGTACTGCTCGTGTGGAAATCAGCTGTAATCATGAGCGTTTTCAACGTTATAAAGAAATCGTTCGTCTAGAACAAGTCATTGTTATCGAAGGCGAAATCTACGAACGTGAAGGCTTTGATCGCCCAATGGCGCGTTTAAGTAAAGCGTTTAATTTAAATGAAATCCGCCAAAAGCGAGCCCAAAGTATTCAAATTCGTCTCCCTCAAGATTTAATGACCAAATCTTTAGCCAAAGATTTACAGGCAATTTTATTACCTTATTGCAATGTCGATATGTGTCAGCATATTGCTTTACAAATCCAACTTGAACAAAGCTTTGCGACAGCAGAGTTGCATCTAGGTCCGCAATGGAAAGTCGCACCTTTAGATGAATTGCTAGGCAAGCTACGTGATTATTTTGGTAAGGACGCGATTTTTATTGAATATCAAGTGAAGTCAAAAGCTGCAAAAGTAGCAGAAGCGCCTAAAGTAACGACAGTTGCACCACCACCTGAAAACATGTCTATGGATGAAGCGCTTGATCTGTATCAAGCTGAAATCTCTCAATACTCTTAATTTTGGATGATATATGAATCTGTTTGACTCAAATAACGTGTCCAAACACTTGGATCATGTGCGTATTGTGATGGTCAATACCACCCTACCAGCCAATATTGGTAGTGCCTTACGCGCAATGAAAACGATGGGTTTATCTCAACTCGTTTTAGTTGCGCCTAAAACCTATCCACACCCAGATATTGATGCTTTAGCCGCAGGTGCACAGGATTTAATTGAAAAAATTGAGATCGTTGATACTTTAGAACAAGCTATTCAAGACTGTCATCTCGTGTTTGGAACCAGCGCACGTAGTCGTACCATTCCATGGCCGTTACTGGACGTACGTCCTGCTGCAAAAGAAGCGTTACAAGCTGCAACTCAACAACAAAATATCGCTATTGTTTTTGGTCGTGAAGACCGTGGTCTCACCAATGAAGAACTTGCTTTAGCCAATTATCACTTAACCATCCCAGTTAATCCTGAGTATGGTGTTTTAAATGTCGCACAAGCGATTCAAGTCATTTGTTATGAGTTGAGAATGGCTGCACTCGAACAAAATACGCAACAAATGACTGTTGTTCCAGATGATCACATGCAACTTAAACAACAACAGAGCATGGAATGGGATGAGCCATTAGTAACACAAAAACAAATGGAAGAATTCTATCCTCATCTAGAAAAAATGCTGACTGAAATCGAATTTTTAGATCCAAATAATCCTCGTTTACTTCCATTACGCTTGCGTCGACTGTTCGGAAGGATACAATTAGATCGTATGGAATATCATTTATTGCGCGGAATCTTCAGCCGCGTACAGGCTTTAGCCAAAGGCTCATGGAAACAAACCAATTCGGAGGATCATGCCCAATGATTAAACAGCTTAAAGAAGATATCGAGGCTGTATTTGCACGTGATCCTGCTGCTCGAAATACACTCGAAGTTCTAACCACCTATCCGGGTATTCATGCTTTGATCATGCATCGTATGGCACATGAGCTTTGGAAAAAAGAGTACAAAGGTACAGCACGTTTACTTTCTTCATTTAGCCGCTTTGCCACAGGAATTGAAATCCATCCTGGCGCAAAAATTGGTAAACGCTTTTTTATCGATCATGGTATGGGTGTGGTGATTGGTGAAACAGCTGAAATTGGTGATGATGTCACGCTTTATCATGGAGTAACGCTTGGCGGCACAACATGGAATAAAGGCAAGCGCCACCCCACGCTTGAAGATGGTGTGGTGGTGGGTGCAGGTGCTAAAATCCTCGGTCCCTTTACCGTCCATAAAGGTGCAAAAGTTGGCTCAAATGCAGTCATCACCAAAGAAGTTCCTGAGGGCGTAACCGCCGTTGGCAACCCTGCACGATACATTTTCAAGGATAAAACCCAGATTGAGCAGGATGAAGCACGCCGCCGTGATTATGCTGAAAGCATCGGTTTCCAACCTTATGCCACCACTCAGGATCAGTCAGACCCAATTTTAGAAGGTATTCGTGTTTTACTGGATCGGATGCAGCAAAATGAAAAGCGCATGAATACCCTTTGCCAGCGCCTCTCGCTACTAGACCCAACATTTAACGGTCAAAAACAGAAGACCCAGCCATTTAGTAAAGAAGAACTTAAAATTATTGAAGAAGTTAGACGTGAATGTGAAGCTCAGAGCAAAACTTCTTCGAACTAATCCAATTTATAAAAAATGTAACAAGCTTCTCGTTGCAAGTTGGTTTTGCTTTTCCTAGACTGGTAAAACCAACGATCGACCTAGTTAATTCACTAAAATTAATGGATGTAAAGCATGAATTTTAAGCCTTTGGCACTTCTTGTACTTTCAACTTCTTTTTTAACAGCTTGTGGTACTACGCCAGTAAAAAAAGAAAAAGCTGCTGAACCTTTTGTATTCAAAGAACCTGATCCAACTCCCCCATTTTACGCTTTAAATCCAGTTAAATATGATGCTCCACCAAGCTTTGAAGTTGCAATTAAATATGCATCGGCTCAACCTGTAACAAAAATGGTTGTTTCACTTCAAGGTGACCCATCAAAATCAACCACCCTTGAGGTGAATAAATTAATCGTCCCTACGATTGATCAGAAGCAACGTAATATGAAATATGCGGTGCTTGCTGGCGATAATGAAGTAGATGTCACTGAAATTGATGATTTTCTTCAATTGGTTGAAGGTAAAGCGCGTCACTACCCACCACGTTTTACTGAACGCCAAGAACGTAAAGGTTATGAGGCAAAACTTCGTGAAATTACGCAGAAACTTGATGCTTTAGCAGAAAAGCCGAATGCTTCTCTGGATGTACTTACTCGTGCATTTAAAGCAAGCGTTATGGCACGTAATATGGACTTAGGTACAGCCTATACAACCAAATCACTCAACTACGCACAGCGTATTCTTGCGATTAGCCCAAATGACCCTGAAACTAATTTCTGGTTTGGTTTTGGTCTATCTGAAGGTGGCGGTCAACGTGAAGCGATTCCATATCTAGATAAAGCGATTAAAGGCGGTGTACAAGAAGCCTATCTTTCTGCCGCAAATAACTATTTATGGTTAGAGCAAAAGAAAAATGCGATTCAAACACTCAAAAATTATAAAATTAATTATCCTGATGAAGCCGAAGTTGCAGATCAACTTATCAAAGAAGTTGAATCTGGAAAACGTTGGAATGTTTGGCAAGTCCTAAATTAAAGATTTGTGATTTTGTAAAAATAGACTGTTCAGAACAGTCTATTTTTTTAAGTTGATTGAAAAAACATCTTTTTTTCGTATTATAGCTAGAATCTTCCAGCTAAATTTGCTCCTTGATAATGCAAGCATCTAATTCAAACAAATATCTATTTGCCTTTACGCTGTTATCAACTATTGCTTTAAATGGCTGTCAGGTCGTTAGCCTCAAGCAACAAGCGGTTGATGTCACCCTAGCCAATGAACGTAATAGTATAGTAACTCAGAAAAAGTTAAGTGAAGCAAGCCTGAATGTCTTATCGATGTCAGGTAAAGAAGCAAAAATTTGTATGCAATCTCCGAATGAATGCATTGCAGATCTACACAAAATTCCTCAGATTCAAGACGAACAATTATTGTCGACAGCCAGTGAACTATATCTTGCTAAAGCCATGTCACTGTCGGACTCATCAGAATGTAAAATCAGTAAATTGTCTAAACACAAACCTGCTGATGAACAAAAGCTCATTCAGCAAAATTATGAACGTTGTTTAGATCAGCAGCTTGAAGCTTTGGATAAAAGTATTCGTTATAGTTATGCCTATTTATTCAAAACATCACGTCAGCCACAAGAACGACTTTTTGATAACCGCCAAGTACAAATTCGAGATTTCTACAATCAGGCACTTACTCAATTGGTGAATGGTCATCGTTTAAGGAATCCATCGACCAATCTTACCCCAACGATTAAAATTGGAAAAAGTACTTATACAATTGATATTCAAGCATATCAACGCCTACAAAATATGAAACTGGAAAAATTCATTTCCAGTTATAACATGAATTTTTCTGGATTAAGGGCGATTAACCGCCGTGATGGTTTCGGTTCTGATTTTGTCGCAGTTTTTCCATCGACCGACTCATCATCACAAGAAAATAAATATATTCTTAATCCTTTAACGCATGATTATCCTAAAGGGATAAATCCGAATATTCATAAAGCACGTTATTTAGCAGCAACAATTATTGCTCAACCTAAAAAATCGAATGCAACGATAGAAGATGTTTTAACAAACCCGAATTTTGAAATTAAGGTTTATGATCCTTATAGCGTTGAGAAAGTAGAGATTGCAGGTAAACCATATTCATTAGCAGCAAATTTTTCTGCACCCTATGGTTTATGGCTAGCAGAAAACAATTTAGGTGCGGCTGCATATTTGACCTTAATTGACCGCGATCAGCATTTGGCAATGCCGCATATATACATGCTGGAACCCTATAACCCGAATAAGAAAATCATTGTATTAGTACATGGTCTAGCAAGTAGCCCTGAAGCATGGATTGCGGTAACTAATGACATTATGGGTGATGCAATATTAAGAGAACATTATCAAGTTTGGCAAATTTTTTACTCTACCAATATGCCAATTTTGGAAAGCCGTTTTCAAATTTATGCTTTATTAAAACAAGCATTTGGTTCACTTAATCCCAAAGATGCAGCAGCCCAAGATGCAGTTTTAATTGGGCATAGCATGGGTGGAATTATTAGTCGACTTTTAGTGAGTGATGCAGATATTTCTAAACAAGCTTTAGAATTGATGAATAATCGCCAACAAACACGTCTAAGAAAACACCCTGTCATTGGTGAAAGACTCAAAATGAAACCAATTGAAAATTTTGATCGAGCTATTTTTCTCGCAGCACCACACCGAGGTACAGATTATGCAGACCGATGGTTTACTTTAGCAGCAAGAAAAATTATTAAAATTCCTGCAACTTTCTTAACGACCCTTGCAGATACGCTGACCAGTTATGATGTTGATTTAAAAGACTTTGTCAAAACACTAACGAATGATGTCATTCAAAATGGACCAAGTGATCTAAGTAAAAAATCTAAATTTATGGAACTGACAGCTAGTATCCCACCCGAAAAAGGCTTAGTTTTTCATTCTATTATGGGCAATATTACTAAAAGTGATGATCCAAATGTCATTACAGATGGGATTGTTCCTTATAAGAGTGCACATTTAGATGGTGCTGTTTCCGAGAAGATCTTCACGGGTGGTCACTCTATTCAAGAAACGCCCGAAGCTGTGTTAGAACTTCGTCGCATCTTACGCCAACATTTAGTTGATCATGGTTTATATAAACCGAAGAATTAAGCATAATAAAAAAGCCCCAAACAATTGGGGCTTTTTTAATCAAATCATTTACACATCAGAGCGAATCATATAATCAAAAGCGGATAGAGACGCTTTGGCACCTTCACCTGTCGCGATGATGATTTGCTTGTAAGGCACGGTGGTACAGTCACCCGCAGCAAATACACCTTTGACATTGGTTTCATTACGATCATTGATCACAATCTCACCACGATTGCTGAGTTCAACCGCACTGTTCTTCAAGAAATCTGTGTTTGGTAATAAACCAATCTGCACAAAGATTCCTGCAAGCTCAACTGTATGTTCAACATCAGTCGCGCGATCTTTGTATTTCAACGCCGTCACTTGAGCACCATCTCCGACCACTTCAGTACTGAGCGCATTCAAAATCACAGTGGTATTCGGCAAGCTGTTTAATTTGTCTTGCAACACTTGATCTGCACGAAGCTTGGTATCAAACTCAACCAACGTCACATGCTCCACAATTCCTGCAAGGTCAATCGCTGCTTCTACACCAGAGTTACCACCACCAATCACCGCAACACGTTTGCCTTTGAATAATGGGCCATCACAGTGTGGGCAGTACGCTACACCACGGGTACGGTATTCTGCTTCACCCGGTACATTCATTTCTCTCCAACGTGCGCCTGTTGAAAGAATAATGGTTTTCGATTCAAGCTTAGCCCCATTTTCCAATTCAACTTCAACCAGACCATTGGCTGTCTGATCTGCACCTGTGATCTTGCTGACACGTTGTAAATTCATGATATCCACACCGTACTCACGTACATGGGCTTCCATATCTTGAGCAAACTTTGGACCTACAGTTTTTTGAACCGTGGTGAAGTTTTCAATGTCCATAGTATCCATGACCTGACCACCAAAGCGTTCAGCCACGATACCTGTTTTGATCCCTTTACGTGCTGCATAGATCGCTGCTGTACCACCTGCAGGACCACCACCAATCACCAATACATCAAAAGCATCTTTGGCATTGAGTGCTGCGGCATCTTTTTCAGCTGAGTTGGTATCTAGCTTCGCCACGATTTCTTCCAAAGTCATACGACCTTGTCCAATATGTTCATTGTCTTGAAACACCATCGGTACAGCTAAGATTTTGCGTTCTTCAACTTCTTCTTGGAAGAAACCACCATCAATCATGGTCGCAGTTGCATCTGGGTTATAGATCGCAATTAAGTTCAAAGCCTGAACCACATCTGGACAGTTGTGACAACTCAAAGATACAAACACATCAAAGTTTGATTTTAAGTTCAAACCTTTAATCTGATTTAACACCTCATCAGATACCTTCGGTGCATAACCTGAAACTTGTAACAATGCCAAGATCAAAGAGGTGAACTCATGTCCCATTGGTAGACCAGCAAAGAACACGCGAGGTTGTTCACCTGCTTTAGCCACACCGAAACTAGGACGGCGAGCGTTTGAACCATCAAAACGCGCCGTAACTTGATCAGAAAGTTCAGCAATTTCGGTCACGAGTTCTTTGATTTTTGCAGCCTTATCGGATTCATCTAAAGCAGCCACTAACTCGATTGGACTTTCTAAACGTTCTAAGTAAGCTTTTAATTGAGTTTTAATATTTTGATCTAACATGTATTTCTCCAAATTCTAAGCAGTTCAAATCAGCTAAATTCATTCAATGAAGCTATAGTATGCAAAACTAATAAATAGGTAAAACAGTATGTTTTTATAAATTTAATCGGATAAACCGAATTAAGATTTAAGAGACATCAAGCTTTTGATTAATGCGCATATGACGATTTTTCAATTGCTTAGCGAGTACATACAAAATGGTGCTTAAAGCAACAACCAACATAATCAAGCCCCATAAAATTACATTCACAATCTGAGAAATACGTTCGGCTTGTTGTGCACGCAGATCTAAGGGCTGAGTAATTGAGGTGATACTCTTACCGTAGAGCTGCTGCTGCATAACCCATAACTGTTCAGGCTTAAAATCATATTGTTTAAACTGAATCGGGTTATTCTTCTCAGCGACAATCAATTGATTCACATAGACATTGGCAGTTTTACGATCGACAGGCTGATGCAATAAAGCCACTTGTGCCAACACATAGGCTTTTTCAGTCGATGAAATGTTGGCCTGCTGTAAATCTTGAGCAATTTGACTTTCAACAATATTATTTTGATAACTCATCCATTGTTGATACGCCTGTTTGGTTTCATCTTTCCAATCGTATTGAATGTAGCTCAGACTGGACCAAAGCAAAATAAAGGCAATAATCCAAGCTAGAATACGCTGTGTCCATGCTTGGAAACGTTGTTGAAAAAACTTAAATTTCTTCATCCAACTGAGCAATAAAAATGCCCCAATAAACGAAACCAAAATTTTTAGAAACAACCAACCAAACCATGATAATAAATTAAAAAAATAATCGACTGGTTGTTTAAATGGCACCAATTCTTGAACATGATAAGGCAAATCTAATGCCTGAACATGCGTGGAAAGATCAAAGAACCGATAGATAAATTCTTTTTGCAAAAATAACGATGCAACTGTAATAACGACCAATGTACAGGCTAAAACGAACCAGATCATTAAATGACGTTGACGTTTTTTTAATGCATCTAAACGTTGGTCAATCGGTTGTACACTAAAATCGTTTATGGGTGACAATGATTTTTCCTTCAAAAATTAACAATATCAAGATTTAGGTGGCTGGCTATGCTCAAGCACTAAATGATTTAAGTTCTCTTGCAAAGCACGTAAACGTGTTGTCGCTTCCGCACGCTTTTGCATCCCTTCTTTCTGGATCTGAATCACATCATTTACTGTTTTAATGAGGGTGTTTTGTACATGTTCAAGTGTTTCTACATCAATCACTGAACGTTGATTCGCTTTCGCAGTATCGACTGAGTTTTGATGCAATAATTCAGCATTACGGCGTAATAATTCATTCGTTGTGTCATCAATCGCTTTTGCTAACTGGACACTATTCTTTTGCTCTTGTAATGAAATCGCCAGACTAATCTGATTTTTCCATGCAGGTAGCGTAATGTTCTTAATGGCATAGAACTTATCTACCAACATTAAATTATTCGACTGGATGATCCGAATCATCGGCAAAGTCTGCATTGCAGATTGTTGCAAAACCTGCAAATCACTGACTCTTTTCTCAAGATTATTCGCCAAATGATTAAGATCATAAATCTGTTGCATCGTTTGTTGATCCTGCTCTTTTGATGTGAGCATTGAGATCTGTTGCTGAATATCCTGCTGTTTTAATTGTCCTGCAGCAATATAAACACCAAGCTGTTTATATTCATCCTGTACCGCATCAAACATTTTATCTAAGGTTCCAACCCGAGCTTTCAACCCCGATTGAGAACTTTCAATTTCTTTGACCAATACATCAATCTGCTCTTTAGTGGTATTAAAATGCTGATCAAAATTTTGTTTAGCATTTTTAAACTTACTCAGTAAACCGCCAAAAAACCCAGAGCTTTTTGATTTATTCAAAATACTTGAAGTATTCAATTGCTGTGCGACTTGCACGACCTCATTAAGTTTTTGTCCAGTCGTATCCAAATCTTTATTCTGAACCAGATTTAACAGTTCATCGGTATAAGTTGAAGTTTTACTGGCAATATTTTTGCCATATTCAGCTACCACTGTGGTACTGATATCTGCCAATTCTTTATGTGCATCCATTACTTCTGCAAGATCATGTGGTTGCAATCCTAAATCTTTTAAATTCAACTGTTCAAAACGTTGCTCAGGCTTTACTTCAAGCTCATGAGATAATTTGCTAAGTTCTGAATCTGACATCTTTTGTCCCTCTTATTTCTGTAATGATTTTTTCAAATTTTTAATTAAATCTTCTCGACTTTTATCAAGCTGATCAAGTGTATTTGTTGAAGTCGATGCTGTACTTTGTTTAACGTGATATTGCCATGCAGGAATCAAAACCTGTTGTGCTTCTTTAAATCGATCTAGCAAGCCAAAAGATAACTCTTGTGATAACTGCATTTGTTTCATCGCAATATCATTACTCGTTTGTAAGGTGTGTAAGGTGTTTATTTTTTTTGAGAGCCGTTCAACAAAATGGTCAAGCTTTTGCTGTTGAGTAAATTGAGGATATTCTCTTAAAAATTCATCAGCGGCGCGGATATAAGCGGCCATCTGTTCTCTCAAACCTAAAGCTTGCTGTAGTCGTGATTGCGATTTTTGGATTTCGATCTGTAAGCGCTGACTTAAATGATTTGCTTCATTGATTAAACGCTCAAGATCTTTGACAAACTTTACTTGACCAGCATCGTATTCAACATCTATACCTAACCATTTTTGCAACGCGTTAAAACGACGACCACCTAAATGTTTTTTGGAAATTGAAAGTTGCTGAATAATCTGGGTAATCACTTCACTCAATTGCTGATTCAATCTAGGGTCAACACCATTCAGTAATACACTTTGAGCTTGAACTAAATGATCGGCATAATGATTCAAACGATGTGGATCATTGAGTAGAGGAAGTAAATCATTACGTTTAATCGCTAAAATATGTTCTTGATTTGATTCAATTTGCGATAAAGGTATGAAGTCGAACGATTGCGTCATATTAGCCGAGTATAGTAAGAACAAATAAATTTGAACATAATTAGTTTTAGCATGTTCTTACTCTTTCGCATACTTAAATGTTGTTATGTTTTTTAAAATTTAACATTTTGGAATGAATAAAAAACCTCTTAATTACAATGAATAAAGAGGTTTTCAGAATTGTAAACGATGCTTTATTCATCATTCAGAGCGTATTCAAAACTATTTGGATTTTGCTTACAACGCACTTTTTTCAGAAAGTTCATCATTTTAGGATCATAAATACCTGCTTTGGTTAAAGAAATACGAGCTTCGTGCATCATTTTCATATAATTAAGCTGTTCTTCGGGGGGTGGGGGAATGTTCATTCAATATTTTTCAGGAATTTCTTTTTCATATTTTGCGATGATATTAAAAGTACCCTCAAGTTGACCCGCTACCCATTCACGAGACTTTTGCCCAAATCCTTCAGGAAACTTATCCTTTCGAATAATAAAATTTGCTGAAATTTGTGTTAATGGAAATTTTACGATTCCACCTTTATCCCAAAACCTTTATAGAGTTCAAAGGGTTCATAAGCAACAATCATTGATAGGCAAGTATTGCTGTTTTTAAGTCTATTCATGCACCAATTGCATCCAATGATGCTACATATTTATTGAATTGGCGACCACGCAAACCACTAATAATCGCACCATCACATTGTCTAAGTTTCAAATCTTAGGAATTTCCATTCAATTACTCTCTAAACAAGACCGTTTTAAACAATTCTAATTAATCAAATAATTACTGAGCTATTCGCGGTGGAAGCGCATATGTTCCAATCACATGCGCAACTGGTTCTTCATCATCCAAAGAATATAACCACACTTCACCTGTAACTAATGTTTTACCAACTTTGATTAATTTACACTCAGCTTTAATATCTTGATTTCCATTCGGTTTACGAAAAAAATTAATGGTCATGTTGGTTGTAACAGCCATAGCAATTAGACCTAAATGTCCCATAATCGCAACATAAAGCGCGAAATCAGCCACCAACATCAAGGTTGGACCTGATACAGTTTGACCTGGACGTAAATCGTTCTGATCGATTTTATAAAGTAACTGTGCCCCTTTAGGGCTAATCTCTTCAATACTAGTTTTTTCGAGTGCTTGAGGAAATTCCTGTGCCAAAAAACGAGTAATTTCATGCTTACTAAGTGCCATAACAATACATCCCAAATGACTTAGATTATTTTTAAATTATGACTAAAACTATAAACAAACATTTAATCAGCTTGATCTGAAAGTTCATTTAAGACTTGCCAGTAACTAGGAGGCTCAGGAACATGCCCACGCTCTAATAACATCTGGTGCATTTTAGGTAACTTAAAATATGGAACTGTTGCCATTAAGTGATGTTCTTTATGGAAATTGACATGGATAGGTGCAACTAAAGCACGAGCAATATAACCTGCTTTTGTAGACCGTGTATTGGTTAATGCACTATTACTGGTTGGCATACCTGCATGTTCTGCCATCGAACGAACACGTAAAAATAATGGAAATGGTGTTAAATATGCCAATATCCAAAGCGCATACAATTTAGGATGACCGGCTGCCCATAATATTGAAAACAAAGCAGCATTTGTTGCTATTGCACCACCACTATTTTTTAGAAATGCTTTTGGATAGTCGACCCAATGGCGTCCCTCTTGAGAAATCCAACGACGGTCGTTAGATACCGTCCACTCCATTTTCTCAACATCCATAAGCACTCGTCCAAGTGCGAATTTTAATCCTGTTATTCCAGAAACATCACGGAAAAACTTACGCATTAACGATTTCTTCGAAGTTGGAAAACCCTCTACCAAAGACAGATCAGGATCCTCTACGGTAGAAGTTTTACTGTGATGGCGTAAATGATGGGCACGATATTTCTTTAAATCATTCCAGATTGGGCGAGCACAAAGCCAATCAGTGGCAATATCATTCAGCCATTTGGTTTTAAACAAGCTTTGGTGTGAAGCATCGTGCATAATGATTGCAAGCGCAAGTTGACGACCCGCTAATATTACCAATGCAGCTATACACATCAGTAATTTGCCCCAGACAGGTAAATACTCCCATGTACTGGCAACCGCAGCGAAGGTTCCACCAATGACTGCCCAAGTTGATAAAACAGCCCAACTACCGTGTAAATCTGACTTTGTTGTCAATTCTGTGATTTCTTCTCTGGTGAACAAATCACTTATTGATGTACGTGTATTCATATCCCTACCCTACAATTTTTTATTTTCATAGATACATAAATATAATTTTTATTTTAGATTAAGTAATATTTCTGTCAATACATTAAAATTAATTTTTTAGTAATATTTATACTAAACTAATTTCATAGAATCGTTGCCACAATTCCAGTCCAGTCTGATCCAATTGCTGAACACTTAACGCAAATTGATCACGTAAATGAACATCAACAAAATCCTCAGGCAATAATGGATCATTCATCAGCAAAGAAATGGTCTGCCGACCAAGCAATAGCGATTCTTTAGCAGCAATATCTAAACTTAATTGCTCAACTGTCTCCAACCACTTTTGAATCATTTGACTATATTTTTTATAGTTTTGGTTAAGTGTTTGAGTGGGCCAAAGCTTCGGAATTTTATTTAATGTTGTGGTGTCGAAATGATTAATTTGGCAAATTTTGGCGCTTTTTTCTAAGCCAGAAGCTTGTAATCCCAAAAATACCTCTTTAAAAGAAATGGCTAAATTATCAGGGCGAATATAAATACCTTGTTCTAACTCTTTAAAACCGAAGTGCTTTAATGCGCGTTCTCGGCGGTTTAAAGCTGTACGATCAACCCGCCCTAATTCACCCGTAAAGACAGCTAAGTATTGGTGATCCCATTGTTTTGTTTGTTTAATTCCGTTTTTACGGTTCAACATTACATCGGCCCATTCGTGTGATTTAGCCGTAAATTGATATATACCCCGCTCAATCGCTTCAATCACCCCATCACTAGATAATCGGGTTACTGCGACACGAATACTATTTTCGCTAATCTCAAAAAGCTTCGCTGCGATAATAATTTGTTTAATCGAGATCTCACGACCTTGTAGCCCTAACAGTAAATCAATGATTAAATCTCGGGCATTCATTTTAGCTATTGTCATCTTACAATCGAACCAGTTCTAAACATGAAAAAAGAAATAAAGAATAAGAATTTTAACTTAGAATCTCTCCCTTTTAGTAATTTTTCTAAAAGGGAGATTTTATTTTTATAGAAAAACAAATAATAAAATTATACCCAGTACAATCCGATACCAAGCAAATACACGTAAAGTGTGGCGTTCAACAAATTTAACTAATGCGCTCACCACCAATAATGCCGAAATAAAAGCAGCAACAAAACCAACCCCGATATTCAACATATTATCTTGTGTCAATACATCCGCATTACGAATAAGATCAAAAGTTGCAGCCCCCAACATCGTTGGCATCGCAAGAAAGAAAGAAAATTCTGTTGCCGCTTTACGAGACAAGCCTGAGAACATTCCTCCAACAATGGTAGCACCAGAACGAGAAGTCCCTGGAATCATCGCAACACATTGTGCACAACCGACTAAAAAAGCTTGCTTGTAAGTAATTTTTGTCGCTTCAGTTGTTTTATGATCAAAATTCTTGGATTCAACCCAGAAAATAATCAGACCACCAACAATCAGTGCAATTGCGACCACAAGTGGACTAAATAGGACGCTTTTAATAAAATCGACTGCAAAAATACCAATCACGACAGCAGGAAAAAAAGCAATTAAAACGCTAAAAGCAAAATGACGCGCTTCTGAATCACCACTAAAAAAACCTTTAACCAAATCAAAAATCTTTTGTCGGTATAACCAACAGACAGCCAAAATTGCACCAAGCTGAATGACAACTTCAAATACACGCCCATCGTCAGAATGGAAGTCGATCATGTGACCAAATAAAATTAAATGACCCGTACTTGAAATCGGTAAAAACTCGGTCAAACCCTCAATAAACCCTAAAAATAAAGCCTTTAAAATTTCAATATGCTGCATAACTTACTCAAAAAATGGTAATTCAAGATTAAAATAAAAGGCAAGCTTACCTTGAAATTAAATCATTTTATGTGATTGTCACGTAACGTTTTAAGCTTGATCTTTTTAGCTCTAATACGAGTTTATTATTAAATAATCATCAAACTATTTTTCTTTTGCATTTGTTCAACAACTTCACGTGTATCGAATCCTAAACGCCAATAAAGCAACTCTAAAACATCTAATTCATCTTGCGTGATGATACGATCGCTCCATAAACATCGCTCTGCAATTGCTAAAATATTGAGGCGATCACGTAATAATAAGCCTGAAACATCATTTAAAATTTCTGCTAAATCAAGTGGTTCATCAGAAATATCTGCATAAATCTGCATTTCTTCAGGTGCTAAAATCTGCTGAAGAATTCGCTCACGCACCTCAAGCTGATTTGGACTATTAATTTGTTGTACATGCAATAAAGCATCAATTAAATGCACAATTTGTGCTTTCACATCTTCAAATGATGTTGGTAAATGTGCAGGCATAAGATTAAGTTCACGCTTTACTCTCTCCAACAATAAAGCATCAAGCAAACCCACTTCACCGTCTTCTTGAATAATACAAGCCAATTTAGTCAAAAATTGACGAGCAATACTTGTCGGCATGTGTCCAATATTCTTACAGGCATCATGGAAGATTTGAACATGAATACGACCATCTAAATTCAATAAAGAATCTACGATTGCATGACTTACAGCGGCTTCTTGAGGAATGAATTCACGATATTGACGAATCATCAAAATCGCAACCATCACTTCCCTTGAACCTGTCGCCGTTTGCATCGCTCTTTGTATCAATTCTGGGCGCTTTTTATTCTTCCGCATTTCAGAATTTAAAGGCTTAATTGCATCATTTAAGGCAAAACTGATCGGTGATAAACGTAATAAAGGTAAAGGCTGTGGAGAACTCCAAGGTAATGTCATATCTGTCATTTCTTCTTCCAAAGAACGAAACAGACTAAACAAAGGACGATTACGTAGCTTTTTTAAATTTTCTAATTGCAAATCCTGTAGCAAAGTAGGATTTAGTTCATAAATTCGATCTTTGATACTTGGATGAATATTCATCCAACTTTGCGGACTAAGAGAATTTGCGAAACACATATGTGAAATCGATTCTGAATACGCACTATGAATTTGCGACCCTGAATGGTGGACATAGATACGTAACAAGGTTTGAATATTGGCATTATTATTCATCAAACGCATAGTTTTCAGGTCATTACGAAAGGTTCGCCCACTTAAGGTCAAATATTTAATTAAACGCGTTATTAAGATGCCTAAACTACCAATCAGCCAAATCACTCCACCAATCGCAACAAAAATAGTTTCGAATTTGTTTCGATAAGAGGTTGCATAAGGATTGTAGCCTGCTTGAGCTAATTTACTCCCCCATTGACTAAAGGTGGTTAAACCACTGTATAAGATTTTTAATTTGGTATTTTCGACTGCTTCGCCTGATAAAATCTGGTTGAATTCATAACTTAATAAGCCATATAGCTCTAGCTCATCCAAATTTTGTAAAGCACCCCACGTTAAAATAATGACAATATCTTGAGATTTGAAGCCTGCTGTTAAAGCATTGACCCCCACTTCATCAGGAAGTACATAAACAGCGGGTGTATCTATTTTAAAACTTTGGGCAACCTGCTCTACGACTTTTAATGCGGTACTTTCTTCAGGCGTGCTTTCATCAAAAACAAGACGTCGTGCTTTTAATTGTTTTGCCAGTGAATGACCGCCCTCACGCAAAACATACAGCTCAGCACCAACCGACCAAATCATCACAAAGAATAAAAGAAAGATGAAATATGGACTAAGAACATGCCACCAAATGGGTTGAGTGTAGTCAAAGAAATGAACGACCAACCCCAAAATCAAATTGAGAATAAAAACTGTCGACAACATAGCGAGCAAGCAAAAACTTACCGACCATGCAATATTTTTATTTTCAATTAAATAATGGCTCATTTCTTTCAATGTAAATTTTCCCGATTACATTGTTGATCTTAGAGGCTTCGAAACCTTAAATATCATAAAATAAAAAAGCGGGAATTTCCCGCTTTTCTATAGATTTAAATGCTTACTCTTCTCTAATACCTGTTAAATCAACAGAAGAAGCATCGATATTTACATCAATATAACCATCTGCTTTCTTTTTTGCTGAATCATTACGTTTCTGCTCGAGATTAATCAGATAGTCATTATCAATCCCACCAGCCACATAGACTCCATCAAAAACAGAGCAATCAAACTCTCTCAGATCAGGCACTTTACTGGTACGAACCGCATTTTTCAAATCTTCAAGATCCTGAAAAATCAAACGGTCTGCACCAATAATTTCACGAATTTCTTCAACTGTACGATCTGAAGCAATTAATTCAGATTTTGCTGGCATATCGATACCATACACGTTTGGATATTTCACCATAGGTGCAGCCGAAGCAAAGAATACTTTCTTCGCGCCAGAATCACGTGCCATTTGAATAATCTCATTACACGTTGTACCACGTACAATCGAATCATCCACTAACAGTACATTTTTATCTTTAAATTCAAGCTCAACTGGGTTTAGCTTTTGACGAACTGATTTTTTGCGCTGCTGTTGACCTGGCATAATGAAGGTACGTCCGATGTAACGGTTTTTCATAAAACCTTCACGGAATTTCACGCCCAAAATATTAGCCAATTCTAATGCTGAAGTACGACTGGTATCTGGAATTGGAATGACCACATCAATATCGTGCTCTTCACCCCATTCCTTCAAAATTTTATACGCCAGCTTTTCACCCATTTTTAAACGAGCTTTATAAACTGAGATGCCATCAATTGTTGCATCTGGGCGAGCAAAGTACACATATTCAAAAATACATGGACGATATTCTGGATTTACTGCACATTGTTTGGTAAACAATTCACCATTTGAATTAATGAAAATTGCCTCACCTGGTGCAATATCACGCTCAACTTTAAAACCTAGCGCTGTAATCGCAACGGATTCAGAGGCAATGATATATTCAGTGCCTTGTTCAGTTTCACGAGAACCGTAAACTAAAGGACGAATCCCGTTTGGATCGCGGAAACCAACAAGCCCATGACCTGTGATCATCGCAACAACACCATAAGCACCTTTACAACGCTCATGAACACGAGATACGGTGTGGAAGATATTTTCTGGCGTTGGGTTGAGTGTACCGATCTTCTGTAACTCATGTGCAAATACGTTGAGTAAGACTTCAGAATCAGAATCAGTATTCATGTGACGTAAATCTGTTTTAAACAGATCATCATGAATTTCTGCGGCGTTGGTCAAGTTACCATTGTGTGCAAGGGTAATACCATATGGAGAGTTTACATAAAACGGCTGTGCTTCAGCACTACTTGACGAACCTGCTGTTGGATAACGAACATGTCCTATCCCATAGTTACCAAGCAAAGCACGCATGTGACGGGTATGGAATACATCACGCACCATACCATTATCTTTGCGGAGGAATAAACGCCCTTGATGGCAAGTTACAATCCCTGCTGCATCTTGTCCTCGATGTTGTAACATCGTCAAGGCATCAAATAACATTTGGTTTACTGGCGATTTACCGGCAATCCCAACAACTCCACACATAGCAACCTCGCGACAAGCTAGGAACGGGGTTTAACCCCAATTAATAAAAAGGATTTTTCGTTGAATGATCAGAACGTTGATCTACTGAAGCACGTTCTGACTCCTCCATTTCAGTCGAAGGGCGATGTAATAACGCACCTTCAGATGTCATTTGATATATCGCTTCATTTGCAGCATCTTTTGATATTTCAGTCGCTAATGGCGCGTATGGCAATAAGATCTGTACAAATTTTGATTGTTTCCAATGTGGTGAACTATTCACCCAAGGACCGACACCCTGCATCGCAATCAAGACAATTAATAAACCTTTTAGTGAACCAAATGCACCGCCTGCTAGACGATTTAATGGGCCCAATTTTAAACTTTTCAAGAGCCCATTCAGGAATGCGGTAATCACCCACGTGCAAATCACGATGACTAATACAATAAAAGCAAAAGCAGCAATTTTTTGCACAACTGGGTCTTGGCTTAGACTGCTCATCGCAGGTGCCCAAATGACCGCGTATTTAGCCCCAATGACCAATGCGAATATCCACCCGATCAAGTTCGCAAAGGCTTTAATAAATCCTTGACGCAAACCGTTCAGCCCTCCAATGAGCAAGATGATCAGGATGATGATATCAAGTGTGTTCATGTCACACAGTCATCGCGTTAACACAATCTTTTACTAGTGTTGGGCCTGTATAAATAAGGCCACTGTATACTTGAACGAGACTCGCGCCCGCCTCTTGTTTTTCTACGGCCTGCTCACCTGAAACAATTCCCCCGACACCAATTAAAGGAATTTTTCGATCTAAAACATCGGCGAACTGACGTAAACATTCGG
Organism: Acinetobacter sp. SwsAc4; assembly: GCF_013391535.1. NCBI lineage: Bacteria > Pseudomonadati > Pseudomonadota > Gammaproteobacteria > Moraxellales > Moraxellaceae > Acinetobacter > Acinetobacter sp. SwsAc4. The sequence continues at coordinate 16,300 of NZ_JACAXC010000027.1, read as the reverse complement.
TGCTTTTTTCAAAAACGGGTGCGCCCGACAAACCACCTGCCTCATTACCATTTGGCAAATTTTCAACGCCTTCTCGCCCTAATGTTGTATTGGTAACAATTAAGCCATCAATCTTAAATTTCAATAATTGTTTAGCGATAAATGTAATATCTTCAGGCGTTAAATCTGGCGCTACTTTGAGTACTAAAGGAACATAATGATTATTTTCTTTAGCAAGTTCTAGTTGACGTTGTTTCAAAGTTTGTAATAGCTCTGTAAGTGCATCACCACTTTGTAAACTACGTAAATTCTTTGTATTCGGTGAGGAAATATTAACTGTAATATATGATGCGTAATTATAAACTTTTTCTAAACAAATCAAATAATCAGAAACCGCATCTTCAACGGCAGTATCTGCATTTTTACCAATGTTAATTCCTAAAACGCCTTTAAACTTAGCAGCTTTAACATTTTCAATCAGTTGATCAACACCGTCATTATTGAATCCCATGCGATTGATGATTGCTTTCGCTTCTGGAATACGAAATAAACGTGGTTGAGGATTACCTGCTTGTGGACGTGGTGTAATAGTACCAATTTCAATAAAACCGAAACCCAAAGCAGCTAGAGCATCAATGTGCGCACCATTTTTATCTAAACCAGCAGCAAGACCAACAGGGTTTGGAAACTCGATACCCATACAGCTCACTGGTTTATGTGCAGTTTTCTGATGCATCAATCCAAATTTATGCGCTGTATCGAGCATAGAAAGTGTGAGTTCATGTGCACGCTCTGGTGCCAAAGTAAACAACAAAGGGCGAGCCAATGAATATAACATACCAATCACAGTCTACTGATTTTTCAAGTAGCCGTATTATAGGCATAGGCTCAACAAAACACCATGCTTGACATAGGCTTATTTTGTAGAGTCTTTGCTTTAGTGCTTCTTGATTAAACAATTTTCTGGTTTTATTCAGATTTTTAATCTTAGTCTCTGTTTGGGATTTTGCAGAACTTTGGCATTCACAACCTAGTGCATTGGAATGTTTGACATTATTGCGGATTACAGAAGAAGCACTTACCAACGTCATCAAACATAGCTACGCCAAAAAAGTCATTGTTCGTTTGTATTTTTCTGATCTTAAAAAAATTATTTTAGAGATTGAAGATGATGGTATCGGCTTTAATGTCGGTGAAATGAATAGTTCAAATGTCAATATTGGTTTGCGTAGCATGAGAATTCGTCTTGAGCAAATTCATTCTGTCATGGATGTTCAGTCCAAGCGTGGTCAAACCATCATTAGAGTCATTCAGAGTTAATCATGATGAGTCTATAACTATAAAGGAGCTTCAAGCTCCTATATAGTTATTGCACGGTCGCAGTTAACTTGATTTGATTGTTATTTGAGACCAAGTCCATTTTCTGGATACTTAAGCCCATTTGAGAGAGTTGCATTAAGAAGTTTGCAAGAACAGCATAATTTTGATGTTCAGCGACAATTTGAATTTGCTCACCATTCTGCTGTGAAGAAACCGATAAGCCTTGTTGTTGTGCCGTACGTTGAATTTTATCTGCTGCTGATAGCTCCAGATCATTTGCAGGTTTCATTGTTACTGCATTACTTTGCATCCAAACCATTAAATCTTTTAATTCATTTAAACGTTTTTGCTGTTGCTCGGCCAAAGCATGCATTTTCCATAATGCAAAACCAATAATCACAACAACTAAAAAAACTGTTGTGAAAATTACCATCACGCGTTCACGTACAGATAAGCTCTGTAAATATTGATTTAAGGTTTCAATTTTTTGATCGAAACTATTTTGTAGACTTGTTAATGCTTTCATTATTTTACTTTTACCACCCCAATCGCACCAATCGAATCTGCTTGCACATTACCCAATTCAGCTTGGAAACCTTGTTGGTTTAATTGTTGAGTTAATCCTTGTAAGTCATCTGCAGATTTAGCTTTTAATGACATTGCTAAAGTCGAAGCATCATAATTGACTTGCTGAGCAATGATCTGTTTCTGCATTAAAATCGGTCCTACTCGACTCAACAGCGAAAGTGCTTGTGTATCACCCAGCTGACTCATTCGTAATTGACTTTCGAACTGACTTTTAATGTTTTGCTCAGTAACGCGACTATTTTCACCAAACCACAATTTATATTGATCTATCGCCTGAGCCGATGTCTGATCAGCCACTTTTTTTAGTTTAGACCAACGTAAAGCGTCATAACCCAATTGAACAAAAATGACGGCAACCAAAACCAATGCTGAAGCTTTCCAATAACCTGACCACTGAACTTCTGCATTCTTGGATTTTGGCAAAACATTAAATGGATGCTGTTTTGCCTTTGCCAAGGGCTGAAATTGGTAACTAAATTCAGTGTATTGATCTTGGGTTGAAGCAGCCATAACTGTTTCTAATTCAGTTGAACTAAGATTTGCCAGCTTATAATTCGTTTCAGGTGTTTGAAACTCAAGGAATAATCCCAAGTCATCCAATGAATTACCAGACCATTCCGATTCTCTTACCAATAAGTGATCATAGAGGTTTGCAATCACCACTTGGTTTTCTTCTGGCGTTGGCAAAATTAGAAAATCAGGTAAGAACGCTGCAATTTGAATTGGCAAAAGACTAAGCGCATGTTGCCATGTCTCAACTGTGGAATGAGCCACGCCCATCACACTAAGCTGATCATTTTGAAAATGATGAACCACCTTCATTTGATCGATTGGCAAAGTTACATATTCTTCTAATAAGTATTTAAGCCCTTCTTGCCCTAACTGCTTGTAGTGCATTTTTGTCATAGGCTGTTGCAAGATTTGCGCATTACGGCTTGGAAAATAGACCACTGCCTCTTTTCCATTATGCACTTGTAAGTCCTGAATCAACTGCTCAAGACTATTTGCCTGCAACCAATTTTCCCCTGCCGACCAATACCATGTTCCATTGGTTTCGGGCATCCATATATACAGCATCGGTGTTCAGTACCCTTATCCTATCGCGGATATATAAATTATAGTGTTGGTATAAAACGATTCTTTTGTGTTGATAAACCATTAGCAATCACAGCTTGATCATAAATACGTGCTTCTGCTAATGCAAACGGATTAAAATTCTCATGGGTCAATTGCTCTGCGATATGTGCCACAACATTCATATGACAGACCACAGCAATAGATTCATAGGGTAATTTAGATAACCATTCAATTGCATCTTTAGCATCATCATCAGGTTTAATTTTATCGCAAATTAAAACAGGAATGCCGTAAAAATGAGCTTTGATGTGTGCCAAAGTTTCTTGGGCACGTAATAGCGGACTAACAATAAAAATTTCAGGCTGAATGACATCTTTTAAAAAATGTCCTGTTTGCTCAGCTTGTTGATGTCCACGCACTGTTAATGGGCGTTGAGTATCATTACCATTGATTGCTGGAGATGCTTGACCGTGACGTACTAAAGTTAACTGCATATAACGACCTTATTATTTATACCTATATATTAACAATGATTGATGACAGTTTTCTGATTAAACTTCATGATGTGGTAAAACAAATTCTACATCACTACGATGACCATTTTTCATCAATGATAAAGCGATCGTCATTGGTGGCGCATTTTCAAAAATAACTTCATATAAGGCATTGGTAATCGGCATATAAACATCCAGTTCTTGTGCTTTAGCACGTACTTGGACAATGGTATTAATCCCTTCGGCTGTTTGACCTAACTCTTTGGTTGCTTGATCAAGTGTTTTGCCTGAACCGAGTGCAAAACCAATTTGATAATTGCGACTTAATGGACTATTACAAGTTGCGAATAAATCACCTACACCAGAAAGCCCTAAGAAAGTCAAAGGATTCGCACCCTGCTTGACTGCAAAACGGCTCATCTCAGCCAAAGCACGGGTCAAAATCATACTCTTGGTATTTTCACCAATGTTATAAGCTGCGCCCATTCCCATGGCAACTGCATAGATATTTTTTAATGCACCACCAAGTTCCACACCGTGTACATCATCACTACCAAAAACACGGAACAATGCGCTATGCAAAGCATGTTGTACCGCATAGCGAACCAATTCCGATTCACTTGCAATCACTGTTCCTGATGGCATGCCTGCCATAATTTCTTTTGCTAGATTAGGACCTGATAAAACACCATAAGGAACTTCTGGTAATTCTGCGCGAATAATTTCACTCATAAAACTAAAGGTTTTTGCTTCAATGCCTTTGGTTAATGAAACTACTGCTTGGGCTGTAATAAACGGCGCAATTTGTTTTAAAACATCACGAAATGAATGACTAGGAATTGCGACCAAAATAATATCTCGATCTCTTACTGCTAATTCTAAATCAGCAACAGCGCGCAAAGCTGGCTCTAATGGATAATCAGGTAAATAACGTTTATTAATATGTGTTTGATTAATTTCTTCTGCTACAGCCGCATCTCGAATCCAAATCATGGTATCGCAACCATTGCGTACAGCTAAATTTGCCATTGCTGTACCAAAACTTCCACCACCTAATACCGTAATTCTTAATGCTGTTTTTTGATCTACAGCCACAGGCTCAACTAAATCACTAAATTTTAACTCTGTCATTTTTTTTCCTGAAACCAATTTCTTTCTTTAATCATTCATCAATAAGATTAAACTTGTTGCCATATTTTTAAAAAATCTTGACTCTCTATTTCTGCACGAGGTGCAATCGTTTTAGCAGCTGTTCCAATATAAATAATACCAGAAATCAAATCTTGCTCTTTTAAGCCCAACTGTTGTTTAAGCCAATTGGATTCTACAACTGCACCAGAACGCCACATACTCGCAAAACCTTGTACTTGCAAAGACAATAAAAAGTTCTGAATGGCTGCACCCGTACTTAAAATTTGTTCAAAATGCGGGACTTTCGGATGATCCTGAATTGTCGTAAGTGCTAAAACCAAAAGTGGCGCGCGAAATGGATGATGCTTCACTCTTTCTAATTGTGCAGGGTCATTTTCGCCCATATCAGCTAAAGCATTTGCTAAAAACTCACCAAAAGCCGCTCGTTGCTCAGGTGTTACAACCACAAAACGGGTTGGTTTTAAACGATGATGATCGGGTGCAGTTAATGCTGCTTGTACCGCTTTTTCGAGTTGTTTTGTATTCGGTGCTGGCTCAATTAATTGCCCAATAGATTGACGTTGATGAATATTTTGATGAATTGTCTCTATATTTGAGTCCGTCATTGACATGAATCTAACTAACACAAGGATTTGTTTAGATTAGCATAATCTAACTGATTTCTACCACGTTTAATCCTTGCTTAATCATCAATTTGAGAAATTTAACAGAGTGCTACTACAAACTGTACATAACCTGCAAAAGCAATTAAAAATAATATGTTCAAATAATCCAATGAGGTAACTACTTGAGAACAAGCAATGAAAAAAACGTTAATCATGAGTTTATTAGGTGGCTTGATACTCGTGCTCACCGCCTGTGCATCAACACCGACCAACACCTTAGCGATTCAAAAAGAAAATAATCAATATGAAGTGACGGGAATTGGTAAAACCAATTTGATCGCTAAAAATAATGCCATTAGTGCCGCTCAAAAAACTTGCACCCGAAATACATCACCAGTCGTGGTTGATGAGAAAACTGCATATCAAGGCGTTTTAAAAGGTGTAGTCGATGAACAAACAGGCAAATTGGTGGAAGCTGCTGCGGGTGTACTTGGAACGATTACAGGTAAAAATGCATCATTAGCCAAAGATGATGACTATCAAACAACGCTTACTTTCTATTGCAAAGCAAATTCATAAATATAAAAAAGCCGATATTAATATCGGCTTTTTTATTACATTCAGCTTAGTGAGCTTCGCTCGCAGCCTCTTCTGAAGCTGGGCTTACTGCTTCAGCATTCTTCTTATCTTGTAATTCTGGCTTATCAATTGCGTTGATCGCAGCTTGTTGCTCTGGCGTAGTCGGTGCTGATACTTCTGAAGCTACTGGTTCTTGCTGTTCAACATTTTTTGCTTCTTCTTTCTTTCCACATGCAGTCAACATGATTGGAGCAATAATTAAAGCGGCAAGGGTTAATTTCATTTTCATCACGGCTTTCCACAGTTACTTGGTTAAGTTGATGACGATTATATTGCAAATATATGACATTTTAATGACACAATAAAAAGAGCCGATTGATATCGACTCTTTTTTTAATCACTTGTTATATAACAGAAGCTAAACCTGACTTAAGCACGCTCAAGTAACACAGCCACCGCAGGTAATGTTTTGCCTTCTACAAATTCTAAGAATGCACCACCACCCGTTGAGATATAACCGATTTGATCAGCTACTTCATATTTATCAATAGCTGCTAATGTATCACCACCGCCTGCAATTGAAAAACCAGTAGATTCAGCAATTGCCAATGAAAGCGTCTTAGTCCCTTCACCAAATTGATCAACTTCAAATACGCCTACTGGACCATTCCAAAGAATCGTTTTTGATGTTTTTAAGATTTCTGCAAAAGCTTGTGCAGTTTCAGGACCAACATCTAAAATCATGTCAGTATCTGCAACATCTTCTACTTTCTTAACAACTGCTTGAGCATTTGCCAAAGAACCTAAGAAGTCACTGAAGTCGATTTGAGTTGCGTCAGCAACAACGACATCAGTTGGTAATGGAACACTTACTTTTGCAGCAATTTGTTTTGCAGTGTCAATTAAATCAGCTTCATAGAGAGATTTACCAACATTGAAACCAGCAGCAGCAAGGAATGTATTAGCAATACCACCACCCACAATCAATTGATCACAAATGCTAGAAAGTGAATTTAATACATCAAGTTTTGTTGATACTTTAGAACCCGCAACAATTGCTACCATTGGTTTTTCAGGTGTTTGCATTGCTCGACCTAGCGCATCTAATTCAGCGGCTAATAACGGACCAGCAGCAGCAACTTTAGCAAAACGTGCCACGCCTTCTGTTGACGCTTCTGCACGGTGAGCAGTACCAAATGCATCCATAACGAATACATCACAAAGTGCTGCATATTTTTGTGCAAGCTCTTCTTTATTTTTCTTTTCGCCATGATTGAAACGTACATTTTCAAGTAATACCACTTGACCCGCTTCAACCTCAACGCCATCTAAATAATCAGTAAATAATTTAACATCCTGACCCAATGCAGTGCTTAAATAAGCTGCAACTGGTGCAAGTGATTGCTCTGGCTTTGGCTCACCCTCTACAGGACGACCAAGATGAGAAAATACCATTACCGCAGCGCCTTTATCTAACGCAGCTTTGATTGTTGGTAATGCAGCACGTAAACGTGCATCGCTGGTAATTTCCCCATTTTTTACAGGAACGTTTAAGTCTTCACGAATAAGAACACGTTTACCTGCTAAATCAAGGTCCGTCATGCGCTGAAAATTCATGGATGGCTCTCTAGTTGATTTTAAAAACGGCACAATTTTAAATGATTCTCTAAAATAAAGGTGAGTTTTTTTGCAGAAAAGCTGTCTAAAATTTCACTTTTGATTATCATAATCATCGTCATTAAATCTTTGTATTCTTATGTCTATTCATCCTGATCCAAAAATTAATCGTTTAAATGTTCTTGGCGAACCTTTATCTAGTTGTTGCTTTGACCCAATCACGGGCTATTTCCGTAATGGTTTTTGCCATACAGCGGTCACGGATTTAGGTCAGCACACCATGTGCGCGCAAATGACGTCAGATTTTTTAAATTTTTCACAAAAAGTTGGGAATGATTTAATTACACCTTTACCAGAAGTGGGTTTCCCTGGATTAAAACCAGGTGATTTTTGGTGTATTTGTGTGACTCGTTGGGTTGAAGCATACGAAGCAGGTCATGCTCCACCGATTAAGTTGAATGCATGCCATAACGCGGTTTTGCATTATGTGCCACTGAATATTCTCGTGGAATATGCGGTCTAATGAATCAATTTGAATTGATTTTGGCATCGAGCAGCCAAACTCGTAAAGACTTGATGGATCGTTTACGATTGGACTATCGTTGTATTTCACCTGATATTGATGAATCTGCAATGGGTGAATTACATGCCGATGATTTGGCTAAACGTCTGGCTTATGAGAAGGCACGTGTCATTGCTGAACAGAATCCCAATGCGATTGTCATTGGTTCTGATCAAGTCGCTTGGCGTGAACACGCACCATATGACTTCATTGGTAAGCCTTTAAGTGTTGAAAATGCTATTCAACAATTACAAGAAAACTCAGGGAAAATCGTGTTTTTTAGCACCGCTCTCAGTGTTCAGCACTTGCAATCTGGCTTTGAAACAACACTGGTTGAGCATTACCAAGTGAAATTTCGCCAATTGACGCTTGCTGAAATTGAGCGTTATATCGAGATTGATCAACCGTTACATTGCGCAGGCAGTTTTAAGTGTGAAAGCTTAGGGATTAGCTTATTTGAGAAAATGGTTGGTGACGATCAAACTACGTTGATGGGTCTACCCATGATTCAGTTATGCAAGATCTTACGTGCTTTCGAACTTAAGATTCCTTAGAAAACCTTATCTAAGCTTATTGAGATAAGGTATTTTTTCAGGTCATTGGAGGCTATTATTTACTATATGCAGCCTCATTACACCAGATCAAATTAAAACCAGCCTTTCCGCCCATTTAAGATTGCATCGGCACAGCGGAGCGTCTCTTGGCTCAAGCCCCATAAACGATAATCGCCTGTTGGAGAAGTGGTACTAAAATTATGCGTATAAGCGAAACTGAGTTCACGATCAGGATCACACCATGCACCTGAACCATTAAAGCCCATATGTCCAAAACCATGTGGCGCACGTTTGCCCATCGTCAAAATACGGTGATAGCCTAAACGCCAATGCATTGGAATTGGCATCACTCGATCACGTGCTTTAGATTGTACGGTGCTTAACTGCTTAAATACTTCTGGACGAATAAATTGTTGACCTTTCCACTGCCCTTGATTGGCAAGCATTGCATAAACTTTAGCAAGACTATCTGCTGTAAACACCCCATTGGCGGCGGGAATCACGGCTTGTAGGCCTGCATCACTATAGAAGCTAAAACTACGCATGCCTTTTGGAATCATCGCATCTTGGAAATCTTGAGGGCTTTGTCCTGAAAGTTCTAAGAACTTTTCTGATAATGAGGCTTTGCGTGGTGAATCAGTTTTTTTAACTTGTGGCTTTGGTGCAGATGGTTTTTTAGGTTTTTCCAGTAAACGAGCAACCCGATCCAGTTCAGAAGCAGGCACACCAAAATAAGCACCATTCAACTCAAGTGGTTGCACCAGATAACGCTGCATTAACCAACTTAAAGGCTGTTTCGCTGCTTTTTCAATGACCCCACCTACGAGCCAACCATAGGTCAGCGGTTGATAAGCAAAACTTTGTCCTGCTGCAAAACGAGGTGTAGCAGCAGCCATTAGCTCTAACATATGCGACCAATCCAACATTTCCGTTGCTGTATCAATCAAATTGCGAATATCAAACAAACCACTTTGATGGGACAACACATGACGCAAGGTAATATTGGCTTTGCCATTTTGGGAAAACTCAGGCCAATAATGTGCAATTGGCGTATCGTAATCCAGTAAGCCTTCACTTACTAAAATATGTGCAAGCGTTGCTAAAATTCCTTTACCTGTCGAATAACACATCGACAAAGTATCTGCTTGCCAATCTTGATCTTGAGATTTTTTACCCGTGAAAATATCGACAACTTTATGACCTTGGAAATAAACCACCAACGCAGCACCACCCTGATGGCTTCGTGCATCTTGCAAACGGCTGAATTGGATTGCTAGATCAATAAAACGATGATCAACCTTGCCATGATAGTTATGCGTATCGGCAAATAAAATCTCTTTAATCAATGCACATGTCCTTATGATATTTATATTTTTTAGAATAACCCTCTTGCGAACAAAAGGGCTGACTCAACCATACGATTCAGTATTAAAGTGCTTTCACTGTTCCCGCAACATGCGGCTTTTTAGATTTAACGTTACGAATCAAGAAATCAGTTTGTTTTGATTCAGCAGCTGTTAAAAACTCAACAGTTGATGGTAAATACATCGGCAACTTGAACCAAACATCTGCTTCATAAGCAACTGGTAATTCAATACTCGCCAAAGCTTTTGCCTTACTCCACATGCCATGTGCAATCGCTTGTTTAAAACCAAATGCTTTGGCTGTGACTGCATGAATATGAATCAAGTTAAAATCACCTGAAATCAATGCGTAGCGGCGACCCGTATTCTCAGAAATATTCCATTCTGCTTTTGGCTGATATGCAGGCTCTTTAGATTCTTTCGATTTTTCAGAAGCTTTTTTCTCAGTTTTTTGACGTGATAAATAAGTCGTTAAACTTTCCATCACCACTTCACCACCCACTTTGGCAGTTGTAATGAAATCGAATTGTAAGCCTTTATCATGTGGCTGAAGTTCGCCAAATTTACATGACAACGTAATTTGCTCATTCACACCGATTTTACGAGTTTGTTTGATTTGGTTACGGATATGCACCAATCCTAAAATCGCAAATGGAAACGCTTCACTGGTCATCATATGCATTTGCAGACTTTGCGACAGTACTGCTAGATAAATTGCTGGTACAAAACCATCATTTTTAAAACCACAAATTTCGTTATAGCTTTCTAAGTGTTTTGCATCAATGTTAAGCGTATCTACCACATATTCAACTTGTGGTAATACTTTTTCACCTTTTGGCTTTTTAAAAATTAAACCTTGAATAACTTTTGGATAAGCTAAGTAAGGCTTTGGTAATTGACTAAAATGGCGTGTATTCATAATGAACCTTTCTATATTTTTATAAAAAAGGGATGCACAAGCACCCCCTCTTCAAAACTTTTAACGCTTAAGCGCCCAACAAGCTTTGACCGCATACGCGAACAACGTTGCCTGTCACACCTGTTGAACCAGTAGAAGCATACCAAGCAATTGCTTCAGCAACATCTACAGGTAAACCACCTTGGTTCATTGAGTTCATACGGCGACCAGCTTCACGAATCGCAAATGGAATCGCAGCAGTCATTTGAGTTTCAATGAAGCCTGGTGCAACCGCGTTGATCGTAATACCATTCTTCAATGTTGGTGCAGTAAATTTAACCAAACCAATTACGCCTGCTTTAGACACTGCATAGTTGGTTTGACCCAAGTTACCCGCGATACCACTGATTGATGATACACAAACGATACGACCATTTGCATTTAAACCATCATTAGAAAGTAAGTAATCGTTAACACGTTCAATTGCAGACAAGTTAATGTTGATGACTAGATCCCAAAGCTCTGGCTTCATGTTTGCCAAAGTTTTGTCACGAGTAATACCTGCATTGTGAACGATGACATCCAAACCGCCTTGTTTAGCCGCAGCAGTTTTGATTTTCTCGCCAGCGTCAGCAGCAGTAATATCGATTGCCAATACTGAACCGCCAATTGAACCCGCAACACGCTCAAGATCAGCTTGTTGTTGAGGAACATCTAAGCAAATCACATGTGCGCCATCACGTGCCAATACTTGTGCAATTGCTTCACCGATACCACGGCTTGCACCTGTTACGATTGCAGTTTTACCCGCAAGTGGCTTAGCCCAATCTAATTTCACTGTTTCTGCTTTAGAAATACGGATCACTTGACCAGATACATAAGCAGAACGTGGTGAAATTAAGAAACGTAAAGTAGACTCTAAGTTTGCTTCAGCACCTTGATCTACATAAACCACTTGAGCAGTGATACCCTTTTTGAATTCTTTACCAACAGACTTTACAAAACCTTCAAGCGCACGTTGAGCAATCGCTTGTTTTACGGTTTTAGCTGTTTCAGGTGTTGTACCAATTACAATTACACGACCAGAACTTGAGATTTGACGTGCGATTGGATTAAAGAAGTTATACAACGCTTTTAACTGTTCAGAATCTTGAATACCTGAAGCATCAAATACGACTGCTTTAAACTTAGATTCTTTATCATCTGCATTTAAAGGGCGAAGGTTTAAACCTACTTTTGCAGCAGTTTGTTGTAATTCAACATTATTGCCTACGTAGCTATCTGCATGGATATTGCTAAGAACTTGAGCAATAGCAGCAGAAATTGTGCTTGAAGGTGCTGCGCCAAGCAATACGGCACCATTTACAACAGGTTGGGCACTTACAAAACGATCTAAGCTAACTGGTGATGGTAAACCTAAATTTTTTACAACAAATTTACCCAAAGGTGATTGTGTAAATGCTTGGTATTGATCGGTCATGATTATTATCTCTCATACAAATGAATTTTTACAAACATCTAAACCATGTCAGCAAAATAACATGAAACCAATGTTTGATTGACTCACAATAAATCATACTTGACTTCATGTCTGGATGTCTTGACCTGAATGTGGTCTAAAGCGTCATTCTAGTCAATACAGCAGTACTGGAAATATGCTATGGTTATAGTAAGAATATCGCAATTATGCTTGGAAAAGCCTTATGAGCAAAACAACTCAAGAAAATCCAGCAGTCGAGAATTCTGCTCAAGAGACTGTGTCAAATACATCAAAAGCAACTTCTACTCCAAGTAAAAGTGCTGACGCAACTCCTAAAGCAGCAAGTACGACAACTAAAACGACTCGTCCTCGTTCTACCAGTCGTAGTACAAAAAGCACTGCTTCTTCTACATCTACAAAAGCAGCAACAGCTAAAACAACCAAACCTTCTGTTCAACAGGATAAAAGCATGAGCCAAAACACTGTTCGCCGTGTTGCCATTATTGGCGGTAACCGTATTCCATTCGCTCGTTCAAACGGCGCATATTTCACTGCCTCAAACATGGATATGTTCACCGCAGCATTAAACGGCTTAGTGGGGCGTTTTAACCTACAAGGCCAACGTTTAGGTGAAGTGGTTGCAGGTGCGGTATTAAAACACAGCCGTGACTTCAACATGACTCGTGAGTGTGTTTTAAATACTCAGCTTGCACCAGAAACTCCAGCTTATGACATTCAACAGGCATGTGGTACTGGCTTACAGGCAGCTTTCCTTGTTGCAAACAAAATTGCTTTGGGTCAAATCGAAGTGGGTATTGCAGGTGGTGTTGATACCACATCTGATGCACCGATTGCATTGGGTGACGGTTTACGTAAAGCTTTGCTTGAGCTGAACATCGCTAAAACAGGTAAAGACCGCCTGAAAGCATTGAAAAAAATCAATGTTAAAGATTTGATGGATGCACCGAAAAATGGTGAGCCACGTACAGGTCTTTCAATGGGGGATCACCAAGCAATCACTGCTCTTGAATGGGGTATTACTCGTGAAGATCAAGATGCTTTAGCTGCTTCTTCTCACCAAAAAATGGCGAAAGCATACGAAGAAGGTTTCTTCGATGACTTAATCACACCGTTCTTAGGTTTAAGCCGTGACAACAACTTACGTGCTGACTCAACTGCTGAGAAATTAGCAAAATTAAAACCAGTATTTGGTAAAGGCGAAGCTGCAACAATGACAGCGGGTAACTCTACTCCACTTACTGACGGTGCTTCATGCGTACTTTTAGCTTCTGAAGAGTGGGCTAAAGCAAATGGTCACGAAGTTCTTGCTTACTTGACGTTCACTGAAACTGCTGCGGTTGATTTCGTTGGTAAAAAAGAAGGCTTATTGATGGCTCCTGCTTATGCAGTTCCACGTATGCTTGAGCGTGCTGGCCTTAAACTTCAAGACTTCGACTACTACGAAATCCATGAAGCGTTTGCATCACAAGTACTTTCTACTTTGAAAGCTTGGGAAGATGAGAAGTTCTGTAAAGAGCGTTTAGGCTTAGATGCACCTTTAGGTTCAATTGATCGTAGCAAGTTAAACGTTAAAGGTTCTTCTTTAGCTGCTGGTCACCCATTCGCTGCTACTGGTGGTCGTATCATCGCGACTGCTGCGAAAATCTTAAACCAAAAAGGTTCAGGTCGTATCTTAGTTTCGATCTGTGCTGCTGGTGGTCAAGGTGTAACTGCTATTATTGAAAAATAATTGCTAGATTACCCACAAAAAAGCTGAATCATCTGATTCAGCTTTTTTTATACTACTATTCATAAGGACATATTGGCTTATCTTGGTCTTTGAAATTTCACATAATAATCATTCAAAATTTTGATCATTTCTTTGAACTCTTTGAGATTTTCTTCTGTATTCCCCAAACGTTCTACAAAACGTTGCGAATGAATTTCTAAATCAATTTTTTCATTAATTTGTGGTGCAATCCTAAACAGTTTCTCTAGATCATCAAATCGATCTAATTTTCGATTTGAGAAATATTCCAGACGAAATCCTAACTCATTCAAAACGATGCCCCTATAAATTGCACCGCGACTATCAAAAACCAAGTCATTTTCTTTGAGGAATAACTGTTCAGGTGTTTCCTTTGAACTTTTGAATAGGTTCGTTAGTTGGCTTAACATTTTGGAATTGATCATATGGCTATTTCGAGCCTATTAAACCGCTAAACCAATCATTAAAGCAACTGCTAGACTCCATATATAAAAAAAGCATCTTCTAAAAGATGCTTTTTTACAATTTATTCTATTATCCGTACTGCTTCTTGAGGTACTCAACAATTTTAGCTGACTCAAACATTTTCACGCCTGTGTTCGGATCAACCAAATACGGAACCTGAATATCTCGTCCCATCACTTCAACAGTCTTTTCACGCTTACCATTTGGTAGTGGAATATATTTTCCTGGTTTTAAACGCAAAATCGCAGGACCCATATCTTGCCAACGTTCTTTCGCAACATTATGCAAAATATACGGAATTTCCAATTCAGTCAGAACTTCACGAACCAATCGTGTATAGGGACTTCCTTCAAAACTCCACAATTCAAGTAATTGTTCTGGTGCTGCTCGATTAACAATTTTCTTGTTAATCCATACACCACGTGCTGCATTTGCAACAGTAGCCAAAGTCGATACATACGGCAATTTAGGATAATGACTATATTTCTTTGGAGTTTGTCCCGTTTTTCCATAATGCTTAAATAAATGATGAATAATGTCTTGTGATTCGTATAACTGATCACCTGTATTTTCATCAATTAAAAATGGAAACTGCTTTTTCCCACCTTTTTGCTTTACGATTTGACGGTATTTTTCACCACCTTTCGGACATGGATAGATTTCAACATCCAAATTCAGAAGCGTAATAACTTCACGAACACGTCGGCAAAATGGTGAACCTTCAAATTCATATAGCTTGATTGGTTTTTCAGGCTGATTCGGAAATGGTGTTCCTGACACACCACGCCCACCTTCGATAAGTGTTGCAGCTACTGATTGTAAAACTTTAAACTGATGGCTCACCATTTTAAGCATACTGTTATCCTTTTAGCAGTCGACTAGTTTTTCTTTGGCAATCACAATTCCGTTATTATCTGCATAGATATAATCGCCAGAATTAATGGTCACACCACCAAAATACAATGTGATGTCTACTTCACCTATGCCTTTACGATTACTTTTTTGCGGCATTGCAGCCAATGCATGCACACCCAAGTCTAATTCCGCAATTGCATCCACATCACGTACACAGCCATAAATCACCACGCCATTCCATTGGTTCTTCACCGCTGATTCAGCAATCAAGTCACCCATCAGGGCGCAACGCATAGAAGCGCCACCATCTACAACCAGCACCTTACCTGCACCATCAGTTGCCAATAGCTCTTTTACTCGTGAGTTATCTTCAAAACACTTGACTGTTACAACCTGCCCACCAAAGGTTTTACGCGCACCATAACTTTTAAAAAATTTACCGTCCAATGATGGTGTTACGACCTGTAAATCTTTCTCAGGATTATCATCTAACAAGTCGCAAGTTACAAAAGGAATCGTAGTCACTGAAAAATCTCCATTATTGGGTTTGTTGTATACTCAAATTATCGTACAGCTTGAATGCTGCTGTCTGAGTTTGAGCTGCATTTAGCATAGTATGCGCCAATTGTTCTGCGGTTACAGGCTTATATTTAAACGGCTTGGTCCAAGTTTTTTCGACCAATTTAAATAACGTTTGTGCCACATCTTCTAAAACTCGTACTTCACTACGCTTACCAATTAAGAGTGAAGGTTGAAAAATTGAGAGCTTATACATCGACAAGCTTTTTAAGTAGTTTTCCAACTCACCTTTAACTTTATTCTTTGTACACGACAAAAAAAGACAACTCATTGAAATAATGGCATAATACTTGTTTTCTGACGACGAATATGATGACACATTTCAATGAGTTACATCTCATCTTAAACAAATATCTAAAGTGGA